>DASWNS010000520.1:0-3924 GCA_036399115.1 Pyrinomonadaceae bacterium
CAAATGAAATTCGTGAATTACAGAGAACTAACCGCTGGTCGTATGCGCTGGCACGGAAGCAATTTCAAAAGCGCGATGGACTGTTTTTGTAGCATAGTCGCCGCCGACTGGCAACGAAATTCTTCCCCGTTGTCGCGCCGCGTTAACTTCCGTCTGCGGTTCGAGCGCATGCCCGGCGCGCCGCGACAAATACATCTTGACGGAACAAAGTTTAATGATAAATTGTAGCCGCTCCGGTTAATATCCCAACGCCGCAAGCGCGTCGCCGGTTTCTGCACTGTATCGCCAGAACGCAATTCACACATTGCTTCCTATGTCTAAATATCATTCAACCTTTGCCCGTCGCCTGCTCGTCACGGCTGCGCTCTGTCTCTCGGCCAGCGCGCTCCTCTGGAATCAGAACGTCTCACGGGCGCAGGCGACGCGCCCCATTCTCATCAGCGAAGCCGCTTCGACGCGCGCCGTCGCCGTCGAATCCGTCACGCGCCTGCACGAACCTTTCTCCCGCGACGCGCGCCACGCGTTCAGCCCCGACCGGCGCACGCGCATTCAACTCTTCGTCATGAATCTCGAACGCGGCGTCGAAGCCTCTGCCCTCACGGCGGAGGCGGAAGACGGCGCGCATCGCGTCTATCCTTTGACGGTGGAGAGCGTCAATCTCGTGCCCGGTCAGGAGTGGATGCACTCTCTGACGCTTCGCTTGAATGATGAGATGGGCGATGTCGGCGACGTGCTGGTGCGCGTGCGCTATAAGAACGCGGCGAGCAATCGCGTCCGCGTCGGCATCGGGCGCATCGGCGGCGGCTTGCCGGACGACGCGGGCGCAACTCCGACCGCCGCCCCGCCCTCCGCCGCGCCCACGCCGAACACCAATCCCGTCACCGCCGGAACGCTCACGACGAGCGACGTGCAGAACGTCATCGCGCAGGCCGTCTCCGCTGCGGTCGCACTGAATCGCGCCGTGACGGTCGCCGTCACGGACAGGGAAGGCAACGTGCTCGGCGTCTTCAGGATGACGGGCGCGCCCGACCAGACGCAGTTTCGCGGCAACTCCGGTTTCAACCAGCAACCGAACTCGCCCGCGGGCTTGGTCGCATCCGGCCTCGAAGGCACAAACCTGATCCCCGCTTTGAAACCCGTGCCGCGCGCCGCGATCACGAAGGCGGGCACGGCTGCCTTTTTCAGCACGCAGGGCAACGCCTTCACGCCGCGCACCGCCGGGTTCATCATTCAGGAACACATTCCGCCCGGCGTGGATTTTCGTCCCGGTGGTCCTCTCTACGGCGTGCAGTTCTCCCAACTCCCCTGCTCCGACATCAAGACGCCGGGCTTGCCCTTCGGTCTTTCGGCAGACCCCGGCGGCGTGCCGCTCTACAAGAACGGCGTGGCCGCAGGCGGGGTCGGCATCGAAGGCGACGGCGCGTACACGGTTGACCGCATCCCCGCTGATTTCGATAAACCGTTCGAAGAGATCATCGCCGTCGCGGCGGGACGCGGCTATGAGCCTCCGCCCCTGATTCGCGGCGACAACATCCTCGTAGACGGCGTGCGCCTGCCCTACGTCAACGTGACGGACGCAGACGCGCCGCGCCCTGCGACGCTTCCGTTCGCGAGTCTGCCCGGCACGATTGATCCGGATTTCCCGCTCCGTTCGGCGCAGCCTTCCGCCTTCGTGCCGCTCACGCTCGGCACAGTCAACGGCGCGATTGATACGCGCTTCTTCCCGTTCACGGGCAGCATGTCCGGTTCGCCGAACGCTCTGAACGCGTCGGACGTAACGACCATCATTTCGCAAGCGGCGATACAGGCCGACATCACGCGCGCAGCGATCCGGCAACCGCTCGGCAGCCCCGCGCGCGTCTCCATCAGCGTCGTCGATTCGGAAGGGCGCGTACTCGGCATCTTCCGCACGACGGACGCGCCCGTCTTCGGCTTCGACGTGTCCGCGCAGAAAGCGCGCACCGCCGCGCTCTTCTCACGCATCAACGCCGGAGCCTTGCTTCGCGGCGCAGGCGTCGGCAGCTACGTTGACCGCGCCGTCGCCGACGGCATACGCCTCGACGGCTCAATCGCCTTCAGCGACCGCGCCATAGGGTTTCTCCATCGCCCGTTCTACCCGGACGGCATCAACGGCGAGCCGCCGGGTCCTTTCAGCACCGGCATCGGGCAATGGAGCATCTTCAACGTCGGACTCCAACTCGATCTCGTCAAAACGAATTTGGAGGCGACGCTGGCCGGAACTCCGAACCTGCCCTGCACTTCGATTCCCAACGTTCCGAACGGCCTACAGATTTTCGCGGGCGCAGTGCCGCTCTACAAAAACGGCGAACTCGTAGGGGCTATCGGCATCAGCGGCGACGGCATTGATCAAGACGATCTCATCGCCGCCGCCGGAAGTCGCGGCTACGTTGCGCCCGCAGAGATACGCGCCGACCAATTGATCATACGCGGCGCGCGTCTCCCTTACGTTAAATTCCCGCGCAGCCCCAATCTCTGAGCCGCCCGCGACGCCAAAAGCGAAACGCCCGCAGCGACACATAGCGGGCGTTTCGTTTCCTGTCTCAGACGTTTGAACTTCGACGTGCGAAACTTAAGGTGTCGATTCGAGATTCGCGCGCAGACGTTCGAGATACTGGTTGGCCGGGTTGACCGAGGAGAGTTGCTCGATGGCTTCGCGCGCGGTTGATTTGTCGCCCATTTGGAGGGCTGCGGCAGCGATGTTCTGCCATGCCTTCTCGTGGCGCGGGTTGATCTTTACAGTCTTGCGATACTCTTCGATGGCGCGTTTGAAGTCGGGCGGTTGACGCTGGAAGTAAGTATTGCCGAGGTCGGTCTGCGCGTCTGTGTTCTGCGGTTCGACGGCGAGCGCGCGTTCGTAAAAGCTTGCGGCGGCGATAAAGTCGCCCGCGTCGTATTTCGTGTTGCCCATCGCGATGAGGGCGTCCGTGTCCTTCGGGTTCAACTTGATGGCGCGTTCGAGGTAGAGCGTGGCTTTGTCGAACGCTTTGAGTTTGTAAAAGGTGGTGGCGGCGTTCATTTGCAGGTCGAAATCCTGCGGCTTGCGGTCGGCGGCCTCCATCGCGGCCTGCGCCTCGGCGTTCGTCGCGGCCACGCCGTTCGGGTTCGAGTTACCGGCTGCGGCTGCCGCGCTGTTCACGTCCGGGTGGCCGGGCGGGAGTGGCGCGCCCGCTTGATCCGGATTGAGCGGTGGAGCCGAATCGGACGCGGCGCGCGGCGCGCTCGCCGGAGCCGCCGCCGGAATCGCGCCGCCGGTGAGTTTATTGGCGATGACAAAACCCACGCCGAAGCCGAGCACGAGGCCGACGACACACAGGAGAATGTTCTTGTTCATAGACGTTTGAAACGTAGCGACCTTTCGGAAAAGTTAGCTTGCGGCATCGTGAAAACAGCCTGTTGCCTCAGGCTGAGAGAAACAGAGAACGACGACTCGACGCCTCTTCCTCTCCGGGAAATTCGCATGATACACGATGCGTCCGCGCAGCTAAAACGGAGCGCGCGCGGCGCATGCGGAGCGTACACGACGTTACTTCGGGCTGCGGAAAAACGTTTGTGCGATAAGTTGATGATGAAGCAGTGATCGGCTATGATGACCACCACACGCAGTAACGCGCGATTCGACCTCGCTTGCGTTAAATTTCAAAGATGTTTCCTCAAGTGTAGTTGCTGAACTTCATAAATAAATGTCTGCCATAGAAGAAACCAAAAACGAGATACGTGTACAGCGTGTAGCCCCCGCGAAAGCAACCCCCTCGGTTATCACGCGCCTGCTTAACCTGCTCAGTTCCGTGCGCTTCGGCGTCATCATGCTGATCCTGCTCGCGGTCGCCAGCATGGTCGGCATGCTCGTCATGCAGTCGAACGTTGACGGCTTCGACAAGTACTTCGCCGGTTTGACCCCGTCGC
>DASWNS010000521.1:0-2478 GCA_036399115.1 Pyrinomonadaceae bacterium
GGCGCGGACGTGATCCTCATCCCTGAAATTCCCTTTTCGCTCAAAGTGGTGGCCGAGAAGATCGAGGAGCGCGAGCGTTGCGATTCGCAGTTCAGCGTCGTCGTTGTGGCCGAAGGCGCGCGCGAGGCGGGCGGCATGGAAATCTATCAGGACGCGGGCGACCGCGAGCACGCGCCACGCCTCGGCGGCATCGGCCATCACGTCGCGCGTCAACTCGAACGACTCACAGGCAAAGAGACGCGCTGCGTCGTACTCGGTCATCTCCAGCGCGGCGGCACGCCGAACGCTTTCGACCGCATGCTCGCCACCAACTACGGCTCGTGCGCCGTGCGCGCGTTGATGCGCGGCGAGCGCGGCAAGATGGTGGCCTTGCACGCGGCGGACATCGTTACCATCCCGCTCTCGAAGGCCATCGCCAACATCAAGACCGTCCCGCTCGAAAGCCAGTTGATCCGCACGGCGCGCGACACGGGCGTCTCCTTCGGCGCGATTGACGAAGCGGAACATCACGGCAAAGCCGGTTGCTGATAGAGACAAGGGCAAGGCTAGAGGTAAGAGCAGCAAAAGACGGGCAACGCTAGCGACCCGGTTGCGATCCCTCCCTTTCCCTTTACCCCTTCCCCTTACTTTGTTTATATTCTGAAAAACGGAGTGGACTAAAAGACAGTGACACAGAACGTAAAAGACCGTCTGCAAGCGGAACTCGACGAACTCGACACGGAGTTGCGCGTTCATCTTCCGAAACAGATCAAGATCGCGAAGGAATGGGGCGACCTGCGCGAGAACGCCGAATATCACGCCGCGCTCGCGCGCCAGCAGTTCGTCCAGGCGCGCATCGGCCAACTACGCCAGCGTCTACGCGAAATCTCATCCATCGACGTGACCAAAGTGCCGCACGACAAAGCCGCCTACGGCTCGACGCTGCTCCTCTACGACGCCGAACGCGATGAGGAAGTCACCTATCGCCTCGTCACGCCGGAAGAGAGCGACCCGCAGGCCGGGCTTATCTCCACCACTTCGCCCGTCGGCAAAAGTTTGATGGGACGCGAAGAGGGCGACGAAGTGACTGTACGCACCCCGAACGGCGCGCGCAACTTCGAGGTTCGACGCCTCACCACCCTGCACGACGAGTTGAAGGCCAAAGAATCTGACGCGGCGAGCGACTAAAACTTGCGCGCGATGCTCGACTCCCGCCCCGTTCGACTTGTCTCGTCATCTCAGAAATAGAATCTTCGACGTAGTTTTGCGGCGTCCCGGTGAGCGTTAAGCTCGCCGTCTGTGCTTTGAAGTTGTGAGAGATGGAGCATGGATAAAAGCGTCGCAATTCAGTCGCTCTTCACGACCACCGCACTTATCGTTACCTATCTCGCTGCTATTCAGGGCGCGGGGCGAGACACTTTTCTTGACAAGCACTTGACCACATCCCTATCATGCACTGTTTATTTCGGAGACGCGGGCGGTAAATCGTCTCCGGGCGGGGTTTTAGAAGAAAGGCTGTAAGAGAGTTGTTCGGGGCGAGCATCGGGCGCGGGGCGCAGCGAATCATCAGCGCGATGGTGCGCTGGCTGGCCTATGGTCACATCAACCCGAACCTCCTGACCGTGATCGGCGTCGCCATCAACGTGCTCTCCGGTCTGCTCTTCGGCTTCGGAAGTTTTTTCTGGGCGGGCATCGTGCTCATCATCGCCAACCTGTTTGACATGCTCGACGGGCAGGTAGCACGCCTGTCGGGGCGCGTGACGCGCTTCGGCGGCTTCCTCGATTCCTCGCTCGACCGCCTCTCCGATATGGTGGTCTTCGTCGGGTTGATGGTCTTCTATGCGCGCGACACGCCATTTCATTCGACGCTCAACGTGTTTCTCGCCGGGACGGCCATGATGGGATCGGTGATGGTTTCCTACGCTAGTGCGCGCGCCGAGAGCCTCATTCCGAAGTGCGACGTAGGGTTTCTGCGCCGACCGGAACGCGTGGTACTGTTGATCATTGGCGGCCTCTCGACGCATCCCGGCTCCGCCAACTACTTCGCCAACCGGATGCCCGCCGTGCTCTGGATTCTCGCCATCGGTTCCTACTGGACGTTTGCGCATCGCATGTATCACACCTGGCGCGAAGTTTGGCGCGCTGACGAGGCAATTGCAGCAGCGCAGGCGGCGAAAGATGCATCTAAGACGGGTCGCGCCGGAACGGGCGGCAGCGATGCCAAAGAAAATTCGTCCACATCGAAGATCGCCCCCGCGCCGCACTGAAGGGCTGGCCGGAACAGTTTCGGTCGTTTGCGCGTTATTCACACAGGTTGTCGGTTGAGTTCGTGCGTCATCTTAAAATTTGAGGTCTCCCACATTGAATATTTGTCCATGCTGCGGTTCGAAGACGAACGGCGATCTGCTGACGGAACCCTGTCAAGCCTGCGGCGCACACGCCGTCGGCCCCCCGCTCGCGCGTCCTGAACGCGAACTCCCCTCCTACTTGAGCGCGTTT
>DASWNS010000522.1:0-12941 GCA_036399115.1 Pyrinomonadaceae bacterium
CTACTTCGCGCGCGCGACGACGCCCGGCCTGTTCGTCGTGCCCCCTGCGAAAGCGGAAGAGATGTACTCGCCCGAAACCTTCGGGCGCGGGGCGAGTGATCGCGTGCGCGTGGAATAGCGTGCCCTGTAGCAGGAGATGAATTCACGTCTCTAGTCGCGCGACTCTTCCATCTCTGACGCTTTCAGAGCTTGAGACATTCCTGTCTACTTTTTCGCTCCGACCGACACGTCGCAGCGGAGACTACGCGCAACCGGGCACGTCGCCTAACAACGGCGTGCCCCCGAAAAGAACTCCGTTAAATCAGAGCACTAAAGCCCCCTCCTGTCCGGCAGGATTTTTAGCAACTCCCGCACGCTTCGGCCAGGCTCCGAGCACGTCAGACGACTCGACAAAAGACAGAGACTTTGGCGAAAAGTGCGACACGAAGCCGACGTTAGAAAGCCTGCTTGATGGCCTGAGCGGGTAACGCTAAATACACGTTGACACCTCTTCACAGGGTTGTGTAAGGTGTGCTTGCTCCCAAGCTCAATTCGTCGGCGAGATACCCCTCTCGTTGGCCTCATATAAACAACAGATAAGGAATCCCGTGCAGTTACCTCGCGCTGTACCACTCTCTCTGTCGGAAAGCTGCTGCGCAGTTCTCTCCGTCAGAAGTGTATCGACCAGAAGCGTATCGGCACTGCGCCGGGAAATTTCTTGTCAGTCGCCTCACCCGGATTGCGTCATGGCGACCCCGTTAACTCGAAGCCAAACTCACGAAAGGAACCAACATGAAGAGAGTCTTAGCATTGCTCTTTACAGTCGCGCTGTGCGCTGTTGTCTTCACTCCTCACTTTACTCAAGGACAGGGTAGAGAGCGGAGTAAGCTACGCAAAGCCAGGCAAGCGATTCCCAACCAGTACATCGTTGTCCTTAAAAACACCCTTCCCGGATCAAACGTCGCCTCTGTCGCCAATGAACTCGCCCGCCAGCATGCCGGAAATCTCCGCTTCGTCTATGAACATGCGCTCAGAGGCTTTTCGGTTCAGTTGCCGGAAGCTGCCGCTATTGCTCTGAGCCAGAATCCGCTGGTGGAGTACGTGGAAGAGAATAGCGAGGGTTCAGTTGTTGACACACAATTCAACCCGCCCTGGGGGCTTGATCGCATCGATCAGAGAGACTTGCCGCTCAACAATACTTACACCTATAACGCCAACGGCGCGGGCGTTAATGCCTACATCATCGACACGGGCATTCTCGCCAGCCACGTGGATTTCGGCGGGCGCGCCTCTCTCGTTGCGGATTACGTCAACGAGGGTTGCGGCGACTGCTATGGTCACGGCACGCATGTCGCGGGCACTGTCGGCGGGAGCACGTATGGCGTCGCCAAGGCTGTGACGATTCGCGCCGTCAAAGTTTGTAACGGCGGAGGCGGTTGCGCCCTGGACGCGACCATCGCAGGCGTCAACTATGTGACGCAGCAAAAGCAGAACAATCCGGGCGTCCCGGCAGTAGCCAACATGAGCCTGCGCTTCTTCCCCACAACTTCTCTCGATAATGCCGTGCGAACTTCCATCAATGCCGGAGTGACCTACGCCATCGCCGCGGGAAATGACTCAGACTTCGCCGCCAACTACTCCCCGGCGCGCGTCACCGAAGCGTTGACGGTTGGCGCAACGGACAGTTCAGACAACAAAGCTTGGTTTTCTAACTATGGTTCGGTTGTGGATATATTTGCGCCGGGCGTGGGTGTCACCTCGGCATGGATCGGCAGCAACACCGCGACCCTCGCTCTCGACGGAACCTCTATGGCGTCTCCGCATGTGGCGGGCGTCGCCGCGTTGTATCTGCAAAGCAATCCGGGAGCTTCACCCGCCACGGTCAATCAGGCGATCATCAACAACGCGACGCCCAACCGGATACCCGACCCCGGCCTCGGTTCGCCCAACCGTTTGCTCTATTCGCTCTTTACGCCCCTCGCCAACCGCGACAACCGCGCAGACTTCGACGGCGACCAGAGGACGGATATTTCCATCTTCCACAGGGGCACGGGTCAATGGCTCTCTCGCAACAGTTCCAACGGGGTTGATGTCTCTTATAATCCCCCGTTCGGACAAAGCGGCGACATCCCGACGCCCGGCGATTATAACGGCGACGGTAAGACCGACCGCGCCATCTTCCGTCCGGGAAACGGAACCTGGTACATCGCTACGGACACGAGCGGAGCGTTCTATACGGTGCAGTTCGGCCAGACCGCAGACATCCCCGTGGCACGCGATTACGACGGCGACGGCAGAACCGATCAGGCTGTCTTCCGCCCGGGTATAGGCACCTGGTACATTCTCAACAGCAGTAACGGCACCTGGACGGTTGTGCAGTTCGGGCAGAGCGGCGACCGCGTCGTGCCGGGTTACTACGACACTGACAACAAAGCCGACATCGCCGTCTTCCGTCCCTCCAACGCTACCTGGTACATCCGCCACGCGGACGGCTCGTTTCATGGCGTGCAGTTCGGCGTCGTTAGCGATTGGCCGGTGCAGGCCGATTACGACGGCGACGGTCTGACCGACATCGCCATCTTTCGTCCCGGCGGCGGGGTATGGTGGATTCTGAGGAGTTCTAACAACACGGCTTACTCCGTCCCGTGGGGCACAAGCGGCGACCGTCCGGTGCCGGGCGACTATGACGGCGACGCTAAAGCGGATATCGCCGTGCAACGCCCTGACTCGAACGGCACCTGGTACATCTTGAAAAGCACTACCGGCACTTACGACGCCGTCAACTTCTTCTCGGAATACCCGGTTCCCGGAGGATACCTGACGCCGCTCTACTGATAGCCCTTCTCACAATGAAGCGATAGGCGGGCGAGGGAGTATCTTCCTTAGATGAAGATGCTCCCTCGCCTGGCTATCGCGTCGTTGGTTCCGCTCAAAGCAGATGCCAAGCGGGCTGCCCAAAGCGGCAAGACTTTAACTTGCCACTTAATGGGCGCGTCCAACCAGATTCGCCACAATCGCTATCAACTCCGCCAGTTCCACCGGCTTCGAGACGTGCATCTCGAAGCCTGCACGCATAGCGCGCAGGCGGTCTTCAGTCCGGGCGTAGGCCGTCAGCGCGACAGCCGGAGTTCTTCCGCCAGCCCCCGGCGGCAACTCCCTCACCCGCCGGATCAACTCGTAGCCGTCCTCGCCCGGCATCCCGATGTCGCTGATCAGCACGTCGAACTTCGCGGCGGCCAACGCTGCAAGCGCGTCTCGCGCTGACGAGGCCATAGTCACCTGAGCACCACACTGCCCCAGCCCGACGGAAAGCAACTCGCGCGCGTCCGGTTCGTCATCGACAACCAACGCCTTCAGACCGTCCAGCCGCTCCGGGCAATCGTGTGCGGGCGACATATCGCGTGCCGCCTCAGGCGTGCGCTCTTCCGTCTCCTCTCTGCGGTGGACGGCGGCGATTGGCAGCGTCACCGTAAACGTTGCGCCCGTCCCTTCACCCGCGCTGTTCGCACGGACTGTGCCGCCGTGCAACTCCATCAGGTGGCGTACGATGGCTAGCCCCAGACCCAGCCCGCCGTGCTGGCGCGTCGTCCGCTGGTCGGCTTGCCGGAATCGCTCGAAGACGTGCGGCAGAAACTCGGGTTCGATGCCTGCGCCCGTATCGCTGACCGCTATCTCGATCTGCGAATTTACACGCTCCAGTCTCACCTGCACCCGCCCGTCGCGCGGCGTGAACTTGACGGCGTTCGTCAAGAGGTTCCAGACGACCTGCTGGAGCCGGGACGGGTCGCCCATGACGGTCAATACCCCTGTGTCGATCACCTTCTGCAAACGCACCCCCTTGGCCTCGGCAGCCGGACGCACAGCCTCAACCGCCGGGTCGATGAACGAGTGGGGGCTGACCGGCACAACATCGAGGCGAAGATTGCCCGTGACGATGCGCGAAACGTCCAGAAGGTCGTTGATGAGTTGCGCCTGCGAGCGTGCGTTGCGTTCGATGGTGTCCAGTGCCCTGACCGCAGCCTCGCCTTCGAGTTGCCCGCCGCGCAGCAGTTGCGCCCAACCGAGGATGGCGGTCAGCGGCGTGCGCAGTTCGTGCGAGACGGTGGCGAGAAACTCGTCCTTCAAGCGGTTGGCCTCCTGCGCCTCCCGCAGGAGTCGCTCGCGCTCCTCTTCTACACGCTTGCGCTCTGTGATGTCCGACGCCTGAACGATGAAGAACTCGACGCTCCCGTCCACAGCCTTGACCGCCGTGATCGAAGCGTCTGCGACGCGTGTGCCGTCAGCGGCCTGATATGAGTCCACGCTGAAGACGGGCGTATCCGAGCGCGCGGCAGAGGCCAGGCGTGCAGGCCAGCCCGCCTGCATTTCCGTCAGGCCATCCCACCAGGGCGTCTCCCAGAAAAGTCGCCCCAGCACCCCCTCGCGCGTGACACCAGCGGCGCGCAGCGGCAGTTCGTTGATGTCGAGCAGGAAGCCTTCCGGCGAGAGGATCGCCATGAACTGAAACTGCTGGTTGAAGATGAGGCGGAAACGCTTTTCGCTTTCGCGCAACGCTTCTTCGGCCTGCTTGCGGCGCGTGAGATCGCGTACGACGGCTTGCACCGCAGGTCGGCCTTGATAGAGCAGAGGGGCGGAGGCCAGTTCCCCGTAGATTTCCGTCCCGTCGAGCCGGATGAACTTGATCTCCGAAGGGGGCGGCGTCTCCCCCCGGCTCACCCTCTCGATTCGCTCGCGGACTAACCCGTGATAGTCCGGGTGGATCAAACTCGCAATTGATCTGCCGACGATCTGTTCGGGACTTTCGGCGTGCAGGAGTCTCGCCCCGGCGGTGTTCATGAAGAGCACCACCCCTCCGGCGTGGACGGCGATGCCGTCCGGCGAGAGTTCCACGAGTCGCTGGAAGCGCTCCTCGGATTCGCGCAGCCGCTCCTCCGTCAGCTTAGCCTCGGTATTGTCGCGCAGTATCTTGGCAAACCCGCGTGGGCTGTCCTGCCCGTCGCGGAGCAGCATCAGCACGCCCTCAGCCCAGAAGCGAGAGCCATCACGCCGCACGTGCCAGCGTTTGTCCTCTGCGCGTCCATCCCTGAGCGCCGTCTCCAACTCCAACAGGTGCGCGCCCTGCTCATGGTCTTCCGGCGTGAAGATGATCGACGCGAACTCGCCGACCCATTCCCCTTCGCCGTACCCGAGCAGGCTCTCGACGCCCGGATTCCAACTGATCGCCTGCCCCTCCAGATTCATCACGAAGACGGCATAGTCGCGGATGTTCTCCACGATCAGGCGGAAGAGTTCATGGCTCTCAAGAGAAGTTTCTTTCGTCATCCGTATCGCCTGGACAAGAGCCGTTCAATGTCGCCTCACACGGCGCAGCGGGGGTGAATCGCTTCGAGGAACCCGAACTCGCCGGGCTGTCTGAAACACTCCAACGCTCCGGCGGCGCGCGCCTCGTCCCTCCGGTTTCCCTCGCAGGACAGTCCTACCGGGCACACTTCCCCTCCGCGAAATCCCGAAATGGAGGACTGGCTGGTTGGGGGTTTACGAACTCCAGACTAAAGCCTTTCGGCGTCGCAGTCTAGGCCAGAAGAGTGTCTGCGCCACCACCCACGTCTGTCTCCTATCATCTACTCGACACGCGGGCGGAAGATAAGCTATGAATGAGGAATGAAGCGGCAGGCACACGAAAGAGTCGAAGCGACGGATGTTCCTTCCTCCGGGCGGCGTGCGCGTTTGCACGAGATCATTTTCGAGGCGGATACGCGTGCCGGTCGCGTCTTCGACTTCGCGCTCATCTGGCTGATTCTGCTGAGCGTCGCCACGGTTATACTGGAAAGCGTCCGCTACGTCAGAGTGCAATACGGGGAGCTACTCTACGCACTCGAATGGCTCTTCACACTGCTCTTCACTATCGAATACATATTGCGTCTGCTGAGCGTGCGCCGTCCCCTGCGCTACGCGACCAGTTTCTTCGGCGTCGTTGATCTGCTCGCCATTATCCCGACCTATCTCAGCATCTTCGTGCCGGGTAGCCATTACCTGCTGGTCATACGCATACTGCGCCTGCTACGCATCTTCCGCCTGCTGAAACTCGCCGAGTACATCACGGAAGCCGCCACGCTCAGGCGCGCGCTGCGTGCGAGTCAACGCAAGATCAGCGTCTTTCTCTCCGTCGTGGTGCTGCTCGTCATCATCATCGGCGCGCTGATGTACGTCGTCGAAGGCGAAGAGCACGGTTTCACGAGCATCCCCGTCAGCATCTATTGGGCGGTGGTGACTCTCACGACCGTCGGCTACGGCGATCTCTCGCCGCGCACGCCGTTCGGTCAGATGATCGCTTCAATCGTGATGATTATCGGCTACGGCATTATTGCCGTCCCGACCGGCATCGTCTCGGTTGAACTCGCGCAAGCCGCGCGAGAACAGAACGTCTCAAGGCAGTCGTGCCCCGCGTGCGGAGCCGAGGGGCACGACCCGGACGCCTTCTGCTGCAAGTATTGCGGCGCGAAGTTATGAACGGATAATTGCCGCGCCGCACGAAGCCTTACTCAAGCCCGCTTTATTCTAAATCTACCCGCTGAAATCTACCCGCTGACGAATTATTCCATCTGCAAGGCTTTGGCTTCGTCTGTGCTGTCATAAGCGTTATGCAGTTGCACCGGCGCAGTTTTCGCTTTGCGCAGGCGCAGATTCAAAATTTCGACGAGGACGGAAAACGCCATCGCAAAATAGATGTAACCTTTCGGGATGTGCTGGTCTAAGCCTTCGGCGATCAGCGTGACGCCGATCAGGATCAGGAACGACAGGGCGAGCATCTTGATCGTCGGGTGTTTTTGGACAAACGCCCCGATGCTGCCCGCGAAAGCCATCATAAAAATGATGGACACGACGACCGCCGCGATCATGATCCAGAGATTATCAACCATCCCCACCGCCGTGATCACCGAATCGAGCGAGAAGACGATGTCGAGCAGGGCAATCTGGATCAGAACGCCGACAAAAGAGGGATAAATTTTCGCGGACTTATGACCTTCTTCGCCTTCGAGCGAGCCGTGAATTTCATGCGTGCTTTTCGCCAGCAGAAACAGACCGCCGAGGAGCAAGACCAGATCGCGTCCCGATATTTCCTGCCCGAAGACTGCAAATAAAGGCGCGGTTAAACCGATCACCCACGTCAGAGAAAAGAGCAGGATCACGCGCATCATGAGCGCCAGCCCTAATCCGATGTAACGCGCTCTCGCCTGTTGTTCGGGCGGCAATTTGCCTGCCAGAATCGAGATAAAAACGATATTGTCAATACCGAGGACGAGTTCCAAAACCGTCAGAGTTAAAAACGCGATCCAGGTTTGCGGGTCAGCCATCCATTCCATATCTTCTAAACTCTCCTTTACTCAATTGATGAGAAACTCTCTCCAAATCATATCTCCGCTATCATCCCATAGAAACATCTCACATCCATGTGCCTGATACTTGTCAACACTCGTCTCTCCATTAAAATTTTGCGTGAGTACTAAACGGAGGAAGACGGGCGGCGAGGAGTCTGCGACTGCCACCGGAGGCTGAATGGTCTGGAGCAAACACTGGACTGAACATTTACCCTGCCTCAAACTTCTCTGATAGGTGCGGGACTTGCCGTGGCACGCTACAGGATTGGTCAGGTAACAAGTCAGGCGAAATCCTTCTCGAACCTCTTTCAGATCGCGGCATATAAGGATTCGACCATACGATCTTTCGGGTAGTGTTGCAAAAGTTTCCTTGCAGCAAAAAATATTTTGAAAGCTGAACTGCCTCGCGCGCGGGCGAGAGATGCCTCTCGCCTTTCCTGCCTCTCCCTCCCGTTGTCGGACAGGTAACGCGGAACCGGCTCCTTGCAAGACCCGAACCGGCTCTGGTTTTTGCCCGTCAAAAGGATGATACGGGTGGGTGATCTCGATGGATGTGGGAGACGCCACTGTAGCGCCGGTCAGGCGTTGACGTAGAATACATACATAACTGGACGAGCAGGTACGGGTTGAATATGTTGATCTTCAACACCAGAGAATTCTAACTGTTCGGCGCGCTGCTCCGTCGTTTCAATTCCTGATTCACAGGCCAACGGTCAGCAAGGAGCGTCTACGTGCCGCGTGTGAGTTTAATAATACCGACGCATTCTCGCCCGCAGCTACTCGTGCGGGCGGTGGAAAGCGCGAAGCTCGCAGGGCGCGACGTGGAACTGCTGGTTGTGGACGACGCTTCGACGGACGGCACGGCGGAAGTTTGCCGCGCGCTCGAAGGCATCAGATACATCCGGCTCGAACACAATCTGGGCGTAGCAGGGGCGCGCAACGCGGGCATACTGGCGAGTTCCGCCGAATATATAGCCTTTCTCGACGACGACGACCTGCGCCTGCCTGCCTCGCTCGACTTGCAACTCGCCGCGCTTGCCCGCCAGCCGGAGGCCGGTTTCGTATGCGGTTCGATGCTGCTGGCGGATCAGGAGGGGCGTCTGACCGGGGAGAAGTCTGCCCCGGTCCACCCCGGCGGAGATCTCTTCTGGGAGCTTATGGAACTGGCCTTTCCCGTCATGCCGATGTCAGTGTTATTTCGCAGAGAGTGCTTCTTCCGCGCAGGGCTGTTCCGTAACAGGCTGGCAGGCATTGACGACTGGGATATTTTCGTCCGCATCGCCGAATTGTATCCCGTAGTTGTTATCAGTGAAGCGGTGGGCATCTACCGGCAGCCCACGCCCTCCTCCGGTCAGGGTTCGTCCCAACTGGCGCGCCACCTGACGAGAGCGGTCAGCCACCAGAGGGAACTGCTGCGCCTGCCGCGCGCGATGGCGGCTTCAGCCGAACGGCGCAGGCAGGCTCGGAGGGCTGCTATAAATCGCGTCGCCAACACGCTGCTGCGGAATGCCGCCGAGGGGTTGCCCACAGGCTCGTACGGGTTTGTCTGTGCTAACATCCTGAGCGCCCTGCGACTCGATCCTTTATACGTGGCACGCCCCGGAGTTTATAAAAAGCTCTTCAGGCGATTGCTTGCAACGTAGGCGTATGACGAGGTCAGGCGCCTTTCTGACGGACGCCCGGAAGCAGGCCAACTCGTAACAGTCCTTGCAGTGCGCGGAGAATTGATGCCGGAAATCAGCCTGATCATCACCACACATAACCGCCCGCAGATGCTCGCACGCGCCGTCGAGAGCGCGCAGAAGGCCACGCGGAGCGAGGTTGAAGTGGTGGTGGTTGATGACGCTTCGACAGATGAAACAGCCCGGCTCTGCCGCAGCATCCCGCATATCACCTACGTGCGTGCGGAACGCAACCAGAGAGTCGCGGGCGCGCGCAATTTAGGCATCCTCGCCAGCCGGGGCGAGTTTCTCAGTTTTCTCGACGACGACGACCTGAGGCTGCCCGGCTCGCTCGACCCGCAGTTGGCCGCGCTGGCTTCCGACCCGCGAGCGGGCTTCATTTACGGGCAGGCGATCCTGAGCGGGCGTGAGGGCGCAGCAGAGGAAGACCGCTACCCGGCGTGCTGTCCGCAGGGAGATATTTTCTTCCGGCTGCTGGTACAAAACTTCATCCCCTGCGGCTCGGTAGTTTTTCGACGCGCCTGCTTGTCTCGCGTCGGCCTGCTCGATGATGCATTGGCCGGGATTGACGATTGGGATTTATGGCTGCGCATCGCCGCGCTCTACCCGGTGATAGCTGTGGAGCAACCGGTCGTGCGCTGGCGCAAATCCACGCCGGTTTCCAGGCAGGGCAGTTCGCGTGCGTTGGAGATGGTTAGTCTTAGCACGGGGCAATTCCATAAAAGCTGGCTGGCGTTATCGCGTGTCGCTGAGACTCCGGCCTCGCAGCGGCGAGAGTGCTCACGCCGCTTCTCGGAAAATATGGCCGGTCATCTGCTCTGGGAAACATGGCGGGCGTTTGCCACGGGAGAGGTGACGGCGGCCTGCCGCAATATGCTCGGCGCGATGCGTCTTCATCCGGTGGCAATGATACGTGTGGCAGCGCGCCGCACGAGTTTACGCTTCTTTTTGACTCATGCGCCCGGCGAGTGGCGTGACCTTAAAGCCCGCACGGGGCAATTACCAAACTCTTAGAACAATGCTATCTGATGAAGATAATTCTCGGCAAAGGCCAATTCATGGGGCCGGTGAGCGGTGCGGACGAAACGCTCGTTGCCTACGCCACTCAGCTACGTTTAGCCGGGCACTCCGTCTCAGTCCTACTGATGTACCCGCACATGGCCGGGGATCAATACTTCCAACGCCTCTCGAAGGCGGACGTGCCCGTCTTCTCCATCGCCCCCGCCAGCGTCCGCGCATATCTGGATGCGGGACGTAATCTGTTGCGGGGTCTATTGCAGGTTTTTCCCATGCCGAGGCGGCTCCTGCGAAGCAGGGCACAACGGCTTGCCAGTAGCGTGGCGGATCAATACTTCGATCAGTGCTGTGATTACTTAAGGAGACTGAACGCAGATCTGGTACACGTCATCACGCCCGATCCGAGCGCGATGATCATGATTCGCGCGGCAAGCGCAGTCGGACTCCCGGTCTTCTATCAAGAGCTGGGGATACCCTATCACCCGCCGGAGTTCGAGTCGTATTACAAAGAGTTCACTTCCGTCTTGCCCCTGTGCTCGGAAGTGGCCGCACTCTCACCGCAACTCGCGCTCCATTGCCGCGAGAAACTGCCACACGCCAACTCTCTCTCCGTGCTTCCCATCATGGCGAGCGCACCTTTTCATCAGGTGACGACTTCCGCGAAAGCCCCGCCCACACAGCCGACTGCGGGCGTCACGTTTGGCTTCGCCGCCCGGTTCGAATATTTAAAAGCCCCACACGTTCTGCTGGAGGCTTTCGCCAGAGTCTACCGGGAGCGCGACGATGTGAGGTTGAGGCTCGTGGGGGTCGGCTCGCTCAGACGTAAGATCATGGCGCGCGCCGCCGCTCTCGGCGTGGCGCACGCGTGCGACTTTCCTCCGGTATATACGCAACTTGAAGAGAAGGGCGCTTTCATGCGGAGTCTGAACGTCTTCGTGTTGCCATCCCTCACGGAGGGCACGCCCAACAGCATTATGGAAGCGATGGCACACGGCCTGCCCGTCATCTCGACGACGGTGGGCGGGATTCCCGATGTCGTCACAGCCGAAACGGGCATCCTCGTCCCGCCCGAAGACACGGAGGCTCTCGCAGGGGCGATGCTCCGACTGGCGGGCGACCCGGCCTTGCGTGCCCGCATGAGTGAGGCGGCCAAATTCAGGTATGAAGAACTCTTCTCCCCGGACTCTGTCTTGCCTGTGGTGATGAACAGGTATCGAGCGGTTATCTCCGGCAGGAACAATCATCAACCGGACGATAAGCCGGAAAGCAACGGACTCTCGCACCCCTGGGCAAACACATATTTCTAAAGGTGGCGGGCGAAGGTTGAATAAAGAGGCAGGGCGTTATATGGAATATACGGGTGAGAGATTTATGCCTCACCTCTTGGGCGAGATCAAATACGAACACCTGCACCGGTATGCGCTTGCGCAAGAATTCGTGAAGGGCAAGGAGGTGTTGGACATCGCCTGCGGGGAGGGCTACGGCGCGGCTTTGATGTCGGCTGCGGCGCGCAGCGTCGTCGGCGTGGACATTGATGCGGCGGTCATCGAACATGCCCGCCGGAAGTATGCCGCCCACCCGAATCTGGTATTCCGCACCGGCTCATGCGACTCGATCCCGCTGCCCGACCGGAGCGTCGAGGTCGTCACCTCTTTCGAAACCATCGAGCATCACGATCAGCATCAGGAAATGATGCGGGAAGTCAGAAGGGTACTGCGCCCCGGAGGGGTTCTCATCATCTCCTCTCCCAACCGCCCGGTCTACTCCGAACTGTACGGCAGCTCGAATCAGTTTCACGTCAAGGAACTCGATTATCAGGAGTTTACGGATTTACTGAAAGAGCATTTCCATCACATCGCGGTCTACGGGCAAAAGCTCGAAGCCGGTTCATTCGTCTTTTCTGTAGATGACACGCCGGGGCGTGACTTCACGGCTTACTCCGGCAAGGGCGAGCAACTGCGCGGCGCACTCCCGCCCCTCAGTGCGCCATCCTATTTCATCGCCATCTGCTCTGACGCGGAGTTGGGAATCGCGCCGGGTTTGGAGTCGATCTACCTCGACCATGGAGACTCCCTACAGGAGCACGCGCTGGAGGAGTTACGCCGTCTGAGAGCCGACCACCAGCAGGCCGTCGAACTTTACCTCCGGCACGCACTCGAACTCGAAGAGATCAAGTCTCATATCAGCTTTAAGCTCATCTCGCGTCTTCTCTGGCCTATGACCGGGAAACTCTTGCCGCAAAGTATTCGCTCTCGTACCGGAAAAAACCTGTCGCGGATGAAGCGCACGCCCGCCGCGCTCGCCCTCGCCCGGAAAGCCGAAAAACTGCGCTTTGAGATTAACGAAAATATTTCTCAGCCATTCGTCATCGGCAAAGGGAACCTCTACTACCTGAGCGGCTGGTGCTACCACCCGCGCCACAGCCTTCGGAGGTTATACGTGCTGGTTGACGACGAGCCGCACGAAGTCTTCAACCATTCGCTGGCGGAAACGGAAGCATGCCGCGACCATTCATCCGACCACGAATTGTCTGGCAACTGTCTGACGAGTCGCTTCTGGACTGCCCTTCCATTCTCCCAACTCGACGCGCCGCGCGAAGTTAAACTTTCTCTGCGCGCCATCCTGAGCGACGAAAGTGTAAGCGAGGCCAAACTCGGAACTCTCCGTTTGCTGCCGTCGCCTCCGCCGGAGTCGCGTGCGGAGTGGAACGAGTCGGCAGATGTCGCTTCGTCGTGGCCTGTGGCGGGAGACGGGGCGCGCGTCGTCATCTGCATGGCGACACATCAACCGCCGCTTGATCTCTTCGCACTCCAGATAAAGAGCCTGATCGCGCAGTCTCACCGGAACTGGCTCTGCCTCATCAGTGACGATTGCTCCGAGCCTG
>DASWNS010000523.1:0-2712 GCA_036399115.1 Pyrinomonadaceae bacterium
TTCGAACAGGAGGCGACGAGTGGAAACGTCGTGCCCGTGGTGCGCCGCGTGCTGGCGGATTTGCAGACGCCTGTGAGCGCGTTTTTGCGTCTGGCGAATGAGGCGAAGCATGCGTTTCTGCTCGAATCGGTTGAGGGCGGCGAGCGCGTGGCGCGCTATTCGTTTCTCGGCGTCGAGCCGGAGATGATCGTGCGCGGGCGCGGGCGGGAAACTTTTATCGAACGCCCGGACGGCGCGACCGAGCACCTGCGCGGCGTGCGCGCGACGGATTTCCTGCGCGACTATTTCCGGCGGCACAAATTGGCGCGGCGAGATCAGTTGTCGCCCTTTTCCGGCGGGGCGGTCGGCTATCTCGCTTATGATGCGGTGCGCTGGTTCGAGCCTGTGCTCGACGCGGGCGGCGCAGAGCAGGAGAGCGATGAAGCCGTCCTGATGTTTTTTCGCACGACGCTCGCTTTTGATCGCGTGCGACAACAGATTGAAATCAGTTCGATAGTTTTCACCGGAGAGGCAAACGACAGCCGCGAAGGGTTGCGCAGACTTTACGCGCAGGCCGTGCGCCGCACTGAGACAATCGAGAACGCTTTGCAGGAGAACGCGCCTGCGCAAAAGGCGGCGCGGCGGGCGGAGACGGGGGCGGAAGAAGAGAGTCAGCCGCAGTTTGTTTCAAACTGGAAGCGAGAGGATTTCGAGCGCGGGGTGGAGACGATCAAAGAGCACATCGCGGCGGGCGACTGTTATCAGGCCGTGTTGTCGCAGCGTTTCAGCACGCAGGTCAAGGCGTCGCCGCTGGAAATTTATCGCGCGCTGCGTGCGACGAACCCTTCGCCCTACATGTATTTTTTGCGGCTTGGCGAGGAATCAATAGTCGGCGCGTCGCCCGAAATGCTGGTGCGTTGTCGCGGGGCGGAACTTGAGTATCGCCCGATTGCAGGGACGCGCCCGCGCGGCGCGAACGAAGCGGAAGACGCGCGGCTCGGCGTGGAGTTGCGCGCGGACGCGAAGGAAGTGGCGGAGCATCTCATGCTCGTCGATCTCGGTCGCAACGATCTGGGGCGCGTCGCCGCGTTCGGTTCGGTGGAAGTCAAAGAGCTGATGTCGGTCGAACGCTATTCGCATGTGCAACATCTGGTGACGAGTCTGACGGCGCGTCTGAACGACTCGGCGGACTGTTTCGACGCGCTGGCCGCCTGTTTTCCGGCGGGCACGGTGACGGGTGCGCCGAAGGTGCGCGCCATGCAGATCATAGACGCGCTCGAACCCGACCGGCGCGGCCTCTACGCAGGCGCGGTGCTCTATCTCGACTACGCGGGCAATCTCGATTCGTGTATCGCTATACGCACCGTTCGCCTGCGCGGCGGGCGCGCGGAGGTGCAGGCGGGCGCGGGCGTCGTGGCCGATTCCGTGCCCGCGCGCGAATACGAAGAGACGGTCAACAAGGCGCGAGCCATGTTGCGTGCGATTGAGATGGCCGAGCGCGGCCTGTGAACGGATCATCGCTTTGAAGTTGAAATAAAGCGGGCAGGGAATAAAGAGTTGAGCAACGTGGGGAGATATTTATCGCGAGCGACGCCTCTTTTAGTCGCAGTCTCGGTGTTGGCCGCGAGTGCGAACTGTGTGCGCCAGCCGAGCCAGCGTGCGAGTCCTGAGACGGCGCGGCGCGAACTGGCTATGCGCGGGATCGATTTCAAAGAGGAAGAGTTTGTGCGCCACGCGAAGGACGGCGACGCGTGGGCGGTCAGGTTGTTTCTCGCGGCGGGCATGAGTCCGGACGTGCGAGACGCGCGTGGAAGCAGGCCGCTCACGGCGGCTCTGAACGGTTCGCAGAAGGGCATCGCCAAAATTCTGCTCGAACGAAACGCCGACCCGAACGTGCTCGACCGCGATGGCAAGACGCCTCTCATCGTCGCCGCGCGAGCCGCAGATACGGAACTCGTGCGCCTCCTGCTCGACCGTCGCGCCGACGTGAACATGCGCGCGCTGGAAAACTACACTGCGCTCTCCTATTCGATGGCGAACGCCGATCCGGAGATCGCGGAAATCCTGATCGAACGCGGCGCAGACGTGAACGCGACGGACGATTCGGGCGGCACGCCCCTCTCGTGGGCAGCCTTCTACGGGCGTGCGTCCCTCGTAGAGAAATTGCTGGCGAAGGGCGCAGACCCGAACGCCGTCAACAAAATCGGCGGCACGCCGTTGATGATCGCCGCCGCGAAGGGCAACGCGGAGATCGTTCGCCTGCTCATCGCGAGCGGCGCAAATCCCAAAGCGAAAGACAAACGCGGAAGGACGGCCAGACAGTTTGCCCTCGACAGTTATCATACGGAAGTGGCCGAGTTGCTGGCGCAGGCGGAGAAGAAGTGACGAGTTGTTGACTGTCAACTTGCAGCACAACCACTCTCCGCGCCTATCTCAAACTGTCAGCCAGCTACTAACAGCTAGCAGCCGATTATGATCTTCGTGATAGATAACTACGATTCTTTCACGTACAACCTCGTGCAATATCTGGGCGAGTTGGGTGCGGAGATGTCGGTGCGTCGTAATGACGAGGTGACGGTGGAAGAGATCGAGCGTGATTATCGCCCGGACAAAATCTTGATCTCGCCGGGGCCGGGCGAGCCGAAAGACGCGGGCATTTCGTGTGCGGCCATAGAGCATTTCGCGGGACGGATTCCCGTCTTCGGCGTCTGCCTCGGCCATCAGGCCATCGGC
>DASWNS010000524.1:0-2922 GCA_036399115.1 Pyrinomonadaceae bacterium
CGCCTCCGTCTTTCGCGTGGGCGTTGACGGCGCGCTGCCCCTGCCCACGCTGGCGGCGGCGAGCGTCCCCTTCATCCCTGCGCAGCCGTTCGGCGAAACCCTCTCCTTTCAAATCGACCCCGACTTCGACGCGGGCGAAAACTACAGCTTCGACGTGACCGTCCAACGCGAACTCCCGCGCGGCCTCGTGCTCGAACTCGGTTGGATCGCTCGTCTGGGACGCAAGCTCCCGGCCAGCGTCAACTTCAACTCGTCGCCCTATTTCCAACTCGACGCGCGTTCCGGTCAGACCTTCGCGCAGGCTTTCGACGCCGTCGCAGGACTGTTGCGCGCCGGAACGCCCGCCGCGAATATTCCGGCGCAGGCGTGGTTTCAAAACAACATGCCCGGCGGCACGGCGCGCGTCATCACGGGCAACGAAGCGAACTTCATCAACGGCAACGTCTCAAACATCTTCCAGACGATAGACCTCGCGCGGCTGGCAAACAATTTGACCCCCTTCAACAACCTGCAAAGCCAGACGGCCTTCGTCCGCACCAGCATCGGACGCTCCAACTATCACGCGCTCGCGCTCATCCTGCGCAAGCGTCTCGCGCGCGATCTCGTGTTCGACTTCAACTACACCTTCTCGAAGTCGCTCGATCAAACCAGCGTCACGCAGAACTCCACCAACGCCATGCAGAACGCTTTCGCTCCAGACTTCGACTACGGCCCTTCCGACTTCGACCGCACGCACAACTTCAACGGCTATTTTCTCTACGAACTCCCCGCCGGTCGTGGCCGCCGTTTCGACGCCGGGCGCGTGCTCGATAAGTTCATCGGCGGCTGGTCGCTCGCGGGCATCTTCCGCGCCGCTTCGGGGCTGCCGCTCATCGTCTCGCAAGGCACGAGCGCGCTCGGCGGCGGCTCCACACTCGTCGCTCCGAGCGGCGCGATTCCGCTCTCCGCTCCCGGCAGTTTGAGGACGGGAGTAAACGCCGGGGTCAACGGTTCGAATAACGTCGGCACGAACGGCGCGCCCGCGAGCGGCGGTTCGGGCATCAACCTCTTCAACGACCCGGAAGCGGCCTTCAACAGTTTCAGAAGAATTTTATTGAGTCAGGACGGGCGTTCCGGCAGGGCGAACCCCCTGCGCGGCTTTTCGATGTGGAACTTAGACCTCTCGCTTGCCAAGAGGACACCGCTTACAGAACGGGTCGCGGCGCGCTTCTCGCTCGACTTCTTCAACCTCTTCAACCATCCGCTCTTCTCCAACCCCGC
The DNA here is from genome assembly GCA_036399115.1 of Pyrinomonadaceae bacterium. Classification (GTDB taxonomy): domain Bacteria; phylum Acidobacteriota; class Blastocatellia; order Pyrinomonadales; family Pyrinomonadaceae; genus JAIVJZ01. Next base: position 1,261 of record DASWNS010000524.1, read on the forward strand.
GCTCGACCTGAACAATTCGCGCAGCTTCGGAGTCGTCACGCAACAGAACGTCCCGACCCGCCGCGAATCTTCAAGCCGCTGGATTCAGTTCGGCCTGCGCCTTGAATTTTAGAAAGGGAGGGATGAAGGGATGAAGGGATGAGGGATGAGGGATGAGGGATGAATAAGAAAAGCATTCAACTCTCTTGAGTGCTGTCTCTTATTCATCCCTCATCCCTCATCCCTCATCCCTTTTTTCTACGGCTTGATGCCGATCCAGCCGCTCGCCGGGAGAAACTGTTTCTTCTCCATGTCAACGGCGACGATGTACGCGCCCGCCGCGCCGACGCGACGGTTCGGGCTGTAGGTGAGACGCGGCGTGAGTCCGGTTTCGTATTCGTAGAGTCCTTCGAGCGCGCCGATCAACTTCTCGCGGCTCAGGTCGCGCCCCGCGCGTTTCAATCCTTCGACCAGCAGTTGCGCCGAGACGTAGGCCGAAACCTGCGCGGCGATGTGGCCTTGCGGCAACTTGTACTTGGCGGCGAGCGCGCGGAAGTTCTCTAGCGCGGGCGGCTTGATGTCGGCGGGCACGCTCGGAAACGAGAGAAAGATCTTCTCTCTGAACGCTTGCGGCGCGTCGAGAATATCCCTGCCCGTCATCGCGCCGGGCAGGTAGAGCGTGGGCGACCAGTTCAACTTTTCCGCCGCCGTCCACAGCGCGCGCGCGTCGTCGCTCCCGCCGAGCAGGAAGACCGCATTCACGCCTTTCGCACTCAACTCTTTAGCCGTAGTCGCCGCGTCGAAACTTCCCCGCGCATATTTCACGCGCCCCGGCGCGCTCCATCCCGCGAGCCTGCTCTGTTCGTCAATCGCCACGGCCACGCCCGCGTTCACTTCGCTCTCCGGATAGACGATGGCCGCGCGCGTCGCGTTCTTGTCGGGGAACTTCTGCGCGGCGAAGAGGACGAGCGCGCGAGCCTGATCGTCTATGCCGGAGAGCAGGTAGAAGACCTGACGGTTGACGGGCGCGGCGAGCGGCGGGTAGAGCGTGAAGGGGGCGACGAGCGGCACTTCCGCGTTGTGCGCGAGCGTCGCGATCTCCCTGTCGGCTCCGGCGATCATCGCGCTCGACAGCGCGAAGACCTGTTCGTCTTTGACGAGACGCTCGACGCTCGCCAGCGTCGCCGCCGGAGTGTCGCCCGTCTCCGCGAACTTCAACTCGATCCTGCGATTGTAAATTCCGCCCTGACTGTTGACCTCCGCGAAGTAGGCCGCGACCACGGCCTTGATCGCCTGTCCCATCTCCGCGAGCGCGCCCTTCGCCGCGACGAGCATGCCGATGCGTATCTCCCTGTCGGTCAAACCCGGATCGCGGTCTGTGCCGAGTCGCTTCAGGTAGGCGACGAGATCGTTCATGTCTTCGCGCGACATCCCGTAGCGCGGCATGACGTTCAAGAGGCGATTGCCCGCCGGGTCGAGGCCGCGCGTGAGGGCGAGTTCGACGGCGCGTTCGGTGTAAGGCGGGTGCTTGCGCCCGCTCGCATGCGTGACGCCGTAGGATTTCGTGAGGGCTTCCCAGGTGATGTTCGAGGGCGTGATGCCGCCTTCGGGTTTGCCCTGCCCGTCGAAGCCGTGACAGTTGGCGCACGTCATCGTGCTGGCAGGCACTTCGAGCGACGCTTC
>DASWNS010000525.1:0-5185 GCA_036399115.1 Pyrinomonadaceae bacterium
CGCTCATAGTTCACTGCCCTCCTGCGCGATGAAGTCCAGCATGACGGCACGCCGCTCAGCAGAGAGCCGTGAGAAGAAGGAGAGCAGGCGCGTCTGCTCCGGCGTGAGTTCGTACGCCTCTTCACCCGGCAACTCCAGAAAGACGCCCATCTCCGCCGGCTCCTCCTCGAGCGGGACGCCAGCCACTCCGCCCTGACGAGCGCGCGCCGCTTCGACGAGTTGCAGATTAGCGGCGACGGCCTGCGCCATGCGGACGACCTGCGGCGGCCACGTCCAGAGTGGCTCGGCGCGGAACAGCATGAGGAAGCGGCGCATCTCCCCTTCGATGGTGCGCAAGGCTTTCAACTCTCCGGCATAAACTACATGCTCTCTGAGCATCCGTTCTCCTTCCCAGCGACTGACGACTCGTAAATCGAAACAGAGGATGGCTTGCCAGCAGCGGACACAGAAGGCGACCTCGAGCCACTGCCACGCCTGGCGGTCGAAGTAGTTGCGACGGCCACAGGTGCAGCGCACGAGCACGGTGCGCGACGTGCTGCCAAGTTGAGCTGCCCGCCCCTGTCTGGTCGTGATCATCTGTGTCCCTTCGGCTCCCTTCATGCGACTAACTTCACCTCGATGACCTCTGCTCTGAAGCGCGAGAGCACTTGCTGCACGAGCGGATGAGTGGAGGCGTATGCCTTCAGCCACAGTTGACCATTGGGTGCCGCCATTCCGCCCCACACGCACAGCCTGGCCAGGCGTTCCGCCTCTGCTCTGGTGTGCCCCTGCTCGAACTCAAGGATGGCCGCGCACTCCTCGAGTTCGAAGATGAACTGCGCCAACTCCGCCGCATGCTGATTGATGAAGCTCTGCATATAGACGGTGATGGCACCCACTGGCGCATGCACCTGCAGCCGGCTCCCGGTGGCCAGCGAGAGCCTGACGCCGCGCATTCGGAGATAAGCGTAGAGCGATGGCGCGATCATGGTGTGACACCCTCCGCTCGCGCTACACGTCGCCTGGCCTCCGGTGCATAGCGCGCCGCGCTTGAGGCGATGCGGCGCAACTCACCTTCGTCGAGCGGAGGTGCACACCTCGTCGAGTTGATCGCAGCTAACTCTTCGACGATCTGTTGATGAGTCGAGCCGTCACCGCGAAGCGCACAGGCGATGCGGAAGAGTTTCTTGTTCCGCTCGCCCGCGGGGATGAGTGCGCCGCTGGCGTTCGTCGTTACACCACTGCGCGGCGTAGCACCTGCAGTGGCAGCTTTGCTCTCCGGCTTCGCACGCTCCTTAGTGAGCAGTGTGAGTAACCAGGAAGGCAGCGGCGACGGCTCCGCGGTGCCCCTCCACTCGTAACGCTGGCCACTGGCATGGAGTGACGGAGCCGCGACGATGTAGCCACCATCGGTCTTGATGTCGAGTCCTTCGCCGAGCACTGAAGATGAGTTCTTGAACTTCACGCCCGGGTGCGCGAACAGGAAGTGGAAGCCTCCGCCTCCAGTGAGCGCTTCGAGCGTCGCGGGGAACGTGCCGTGCGCGTCGAACAACTCCGCCAGGCTCGCGTCTCCGCCGCTGCGCGGATCAACATCTATGGCGACGAGTCCGGAGATCTTCCCCATCGCCAAGCCCACATTGGCCTGTGGCCACCGGTGCCACCACGCTCTCACCTGCTGCTCGTTCGTGGTCGCGTCTTTCAGCCCCTGACGCGTCCTGGGGTGCTTGCCCATGCTGCGGCAAGCCTTGCTCTGGCTGCAGGAGCACGCGCCGCCCTCGACCGGATTGTGCAGCGGGAAGACGTGCCAGCCGCGGCGCGCATAAGTGAGCGCAGCCTCAAGGTGGTCAGGGGCAGGGGGGGAGGACAGATCTGTCCTCCCCCCCTGCCCGTCGCCAGTCTCTTCGTCCTGGTCGGCCACGGTCGCAGCAGACGGAGGGGGGAGGACAGATCTGTCCTCCCCCCTCATCGAAGTGTCACTTTCCGTAACAGGATGAAGTTGTCCCACGTTGTATAGATCACCACTCTCGTCTGCCGTCCCCCCCTCAACTGCCGCCGCCGACTCCGCCGCCGCGCGCAACTTTGCGTCAGAGCGGCGCGCGCCCGCCGTCTTCTTCCTCGAGGATGCGATGCGCAGGAGTTCGTGCGCCACGCGCTCGATCCAGCGATGGTCGCCGCCGCGCTTCTCGATCTCGTCTGCCGTGCGCTCAATGGATTGATAGAAGCGCTCCTCCTGTGTGCGCTCATAATCGTGTAGGGAGAGTTCCTTGCTCTCGGCCTCCTCATCCTCCTCGATGGGGATGCGCGGTAGCATCGAGACGGCCCACTGGACGGCCTGACGCTTGGCCTCAGCCTTATCCGTCTTCCAGATCGGGGAGGAAAGGGCGCGCTGCATGGCGGCATCGGCGAGAGGTGTGAGGTAATCAATGTACTCGGTAGCTTCCTCTTCATTGCCCGGGGTGACGTGAAAGATGACGATGCCGGTGGTGCGCTGGAAGCGGCGCAGACAGCAGATCTCACGGTAGACGGCCTTGCGGCGTGTCTCCGGAGAGCCGTCATACTTCATGTAATCGGCGAGCGTGAGGTGCGCGCGGCGGAAGGGGGTATAAGGAACTTTGGCATCGTTGCCGGAGTTGGCGCTCTGGAGCGCGCAGATGAAGTCACGATGGCGACGGGTAGGGTAAGCGATGGCCTGGAGTATCAAGCCGCTCATAGCTTCGATGTGGGCGTGCGTGCGCCGCCGGCGGAAGGCATACTCGTCCTCTGCGGTCGGAACATACGCCGGGGGCGGTGGTAGCTGCTCGCTCATCAGGCAGCCGCCTCGTCGAGTGAATAGAAGGTGACGGGAGCGGGAGCGGTGAGACTGAGTGATCGGGCACGCTGGCGGCGCGCGTCCGGTCGCCGCTTGTTCAATTCCACGAGGCGAGCATCGCGGCGCTCTCTGGTGATCTCGCCTGCAGCGTAGCGTCGCCCAAGTTCGCGGATAGCGACGGGTAGTGGTTCGATGGCTTCGATAGATTCGACGTTCATCATCGTATGGTTCTCCGGAGCGGGCGCGCCCGAGTGATCAGTAAGGCGCGCCCGCCCCTTCAATTGCCCTTACAGGTTGCAGACCCCGCGAAGGCAAACTCATCAATTTCAAGCGGCGCGCGCCTGTCCTATCTCGCGCGCCCGAATCATCGCCAGCAGGAGCCGCTTCTCGGCAATGTCCTCGGCGATCTCGCGCTGGAGTTGGCCGGTGTCGCCGGAGAGGAGCGCTACGCGGATGATGTCCGAGTGCTCACCTTCGCAGCGAGCGAACTGCTGCTGGAGGTCTGCCGTTGCCAGGTCTTCGAAGTCGCGCATGGATTGGACGAAGGCGCAGAAGTCTTCGAAGAGGAATTCAGCCCCGTCCCGGTTAGCGATGAAGACGGCCTCGAACCAGCGGCGGAACGCTCCGTAGTAATCCGAGCGGGTGACATCCTGCGGCGGCTCGCACTGGCGATTGACCCAGCGGACGGAGCAGCGTTTGCCCAGCTTGCACAACGCTTCGCAGACCGCTTTGGCACAGTTGCCGACGGCGATGCGGTTGATCTGCCATGAGTCCATGTGTGATTCATCAGCCGCGCCCCTCTCGCAGTTGGTTCCTAGATAGTTGAATGAAGAACTAGCAGCGCGCCCTCCGCATGCCGCACAATTGCCGCATGGAGCGCGCGCCTCATGCTCTTGCTACCTCAGGCTCTCTCCTCGGCTCGACGAGCCACGGCGTTTCTTTGCCGAGCGCCCGGGCGACGGCATCCAGAGTGGAGAGTTTCACGTCTTTAGCCTCACCCTTCCGAAGTAATGCAATGGTCTGCCGGGTGAGGCCAGTCTTTGCGGCCATGTCGTCATCGTGAAGCTGTTGAATGGCCATCTCTGCACGAATTTTGTCGTCTCGATACATGCTCTTTCCTCCTAACACACTGGAAGATACATTTACCGACCGGTCGAGTCAAGCAAAATGTTAATTAAACATTCCACTGCTTTAAATGCATCTACCGTTAAGTGTGCTAAACAGAGTGGTGTGAGCAATGAACAGGAAACCCTCGGCGATTTTGTTCGCCGGGTGGCTAATGAAAAGGGATTGAGTCAACGTGAGGTCGCACGCAGAAGTGGTGGGCTCATCAGTCATGTCACCGTGGGCGACATCATCAATAAAAATCGAGGTGACGTTAAGACTGAAACATTAAGAGGGCTTGCAAAGGGTTTAGGTGTGACGGAAGAAGAAGTCTTCGCCGTGGCGCGTGGCAAGAAACCGGAGGACGATCCCGACTTCCTCAAATCTCGACTTGGCTTGTTGAGCCTTAAGTTCGACAAGATACCGATAGATAAGAGGGTGAACGTCGAAGCCTTAATCGAGTTGTTAGATCGAGAGGTCGAGCGTCTGACGAAGAAATGAACCTCGCACTTGTTGCGTTGAAAGCGTTCCCACATTGGAACCGACGCATCATTACCGAGCGGGACATCCAGCGGGTCTGCAAAAAGAAGGGCGTGTACATCGTCGAGGGCAAGGTGGGAGTGCCCGGCCTCTACATTCCTTACGCGGGCTTCGCTTTCATCGTCATTGACCCCGACCTGCCGCCGGGGATGCGTCTCTGGGTCTTACTACACGAACTGGCGCACCACCTGCTCCACGTCCCCGGCCTGCAGCTCTTCGACAAGCGGTACAAGACGAAGGCTGACTTTGAAGCGAACTTCATCGCGGCCATTGGAGCCGTAACCCTCGAGATGGTCATGACGAAGCTCCCTGGAGAGATTCAAGAGGAGTATGGCTACCCGAAGGAACTAACCGATCTGCGGAAGTGGATTTACGATAACTACAGGATTTGAATTGATCTCGCGCTGACTTCCGACGGCACTGCTTCATCAGACTCAAACGCTCGCCCTGTTTGGCTGGGCACTAACTAAAACCCTCTCTCACGCTGGCAGAGTATCTTTATGAGCGACGACCTAAGCATCTTTTCACGACATGGCAATGCAGATACAAGCAGTCAACTTTCCAGCCTTCCAAATGTAGCACCTGCGCTGGAGAGGCTGCCGACGAATCCCAATCTCTTCCCCTGCCCGGACTGTACTCACCCCTGCTCGCGGAATGCCGAGACGTGCCCGCAGTGTGGCCGATTCTTCCAGCGTTTTTATACCGGAAGGTTTTTGTCGACCGGTCTGGCTGGTCAATGACGATTGCGTGGGG
>DASWNS010000526.1:0-9573 GCA_036399115.1 Pyrinomonadaceae bacterium
CGCACGCGCCGTGGAATTCGTCTAGCGAGTCTCAAGTCTCAAGTCTGAAAACTTAAAGATCGGACTTGAGACTCAAGAGCGGCAAACTTGCGACCTGCAAACTTGAGACGCGGGACTTTGAGAACTGGAAACTGAGACTTGAAACTGGCGATTCTTATTTCTGGTCGCGGCTCGAACATGCTCGCGCTCGCCGCCGCCGTCGCGCGCGGGCGCATACACGGAGCACGCATCGCGCTCGTCCTGAGCGACCACGCCGACGCCGCCGGGTTGCGGAGCGCGGCGGAACTCGGACTCCAGACAATCGCCGTCGAACGCGCCGGGCGCACGCGCGCCGAACATGAACGCGAGATCATCTCGGCCTTACAAAAACATGAAGTTGATCTCGTCTGCCTCGCAGGTTTCATGCGCCTGCTCTCGCCGCAGTTCGTGGAGGCTTATCGCGGGCGCATCCTCAACATCCACCCGAGCCTGCTCCCGGCCTTCCCCGGCCTCGACGCGCAGCGGCAGGCCATCGAACACGGCGTCAAAGTCAGCGGCTGCACCGTCCACTTCGTTGACGAGACACTGGACGGCGGCGCGATTGTCACGCAGCGCGTCGTCCCCGTCTATGAAGACGACACGCCGGAGACGCTCGCCGCGCGCATCCTCCCCGAAGAACATCTGGCCTACGCGGAAGCCGTCGCGCTCGTGGTGAGCGGAAACTATGAGATCGACGGTCGCAGAGTTGTGAGAAAAATTTAGCGGGTTTCGCGTCGCGTTTGCAGAGTTGTCGGGTTCATCCGGCGGGCGGAATTTTCACTTCGCCCCGGCGGCGTCGTAAGGTTTATTGAGCATCGTCTCGATCTCCTTTAACCCTTCTTCGTCGTAAGCGCGACGGACGCGCTCGACGACCGTTTTGATAGCCCCGCGAAATGCCGACTTCCAACGCTCCGAATGATCTCCGGGCGGCTCTGGTTCGAGCGCGGAATTTTTGATCTTTTGTAAGACGGCCTCCGCGCCTTCCTGTCTGAAAATTTCTCGCAGCAGTTCGATGGCGGCGCGTCCGCCTGCGCGTTCCCCGGCCAGCAACTCGGCAGTCTCGCAACGATCCTCGCCCCACGTCGTCCCGTCCGTGAACTCCACGAAATCGACCGCGACGCGAATGACTTCGGGCGCGGAGGCGGAACTGACGCCCACAAACCTGCTCCTGCTATCCGACTGTTCGGGTTGAATGACTTTCCCCGGCGCAGTCACGTTATAGATAAAACAGCCGCCCTGCTCAGGCTTCCCGGTGCGTGTCGCATAAGCGCGAACGGGGAGCGCGCCGATATTTTTAACTGCAAGATACATATCCAGCACCTCGGGCGTCGGGGTCGCCCAACGCATCCGGCGCACGCTCAGTTCGAGGGGCGAGCCGGGCTGCGCCTCGACCGCGACCGGAGGCAGTTGACGAGTCTCGGACGTTTGCGCGTCAACTCTGTTTTGAGGATTTTGCTGCGCGAAGTTTGGCTGCACGTTGAAGGCCAGCGCGACTGCGAAGCAGATGACGAGTCTCACAATTTTCTCCTTCGCGCGCCGCGACGCTGGCGTCTCGCTCAGGTCAACGCTCCGCTCACTTCTTCTGCTCACTTCTTCTGCCCCAATGCGACGGCGCGTTGGAAGGCCGCATAGACGGCTTTTGAGAGCACTGTGCGCAAGCCGCCTTTTTCCATCTGGTAGATCGCTTCGGCGGAAGTGCCGCCGGGCGAGGTGACCATGTTGCGGAGTTCCGCCGGGTGCTTGTGGGATTCCATCGCAAAGCGCACCGAGCCGAGCATCGTCTGCAAGACGAGTTCGCGCGCCACTTCGCGCGAGAAGCCCATGTGGACGCCCGCGTCCACGAGCGATTCCATGACGAGGAAAATGTATGTGGGACCGGTTGCGCTCAAGGCCGTCGCCATGTCTATCTGTCGTTCTTCTTCGACGCGCATCTCACGCCCGAGCGCGCCGAGCATCGCCGCCACCTGTCGCTCGCGCGTCTCGTCAACCTGCGCGGTCGCCGTCCACACGGTCATCCCTTCGCCCACCTGCGCGGGCGTGTTCGGCATCGCGCGCACGATGGCCGGGTGCAGCAACACGCCCGCCATCGTCTCGATGCGCGCTCCGGCGACGATGGAGAGCACTAGATCATCCGCGTGCAGGGCGTCTTTCAGTTCGTGCAGCACGCCGCCGAGCTTCTGCGGTTTGACGGCGAGAATAATGATCGCGCCGCACGCTTCCTGCGCGCCCGCCTCCGCCTCGCCGCTCGCGCCCGGATCGCGCGCCACCGCCTCACGATTATCTTCGACGACGCGGATGCCGTACTTCGCTTCGAGTTCGGCACGACGCGCGGCGCGCGGGTGGCTGCCGGAGAGTTGCGCGGGCGCGACGAGCCGCCGTTTCAACAGACCCGCGATCATCGACTCGGCCATCACGCCCACGCCGACGAACACGAGGCGCACACCGCCGAGCGGATTCTCCCGCCCGCCGGATGAATTCTCATTAGCACTTTCGTTAAATTTGTTAGTCGCGGCTGAATTGGTCATAACTAGAAAAGTAGCTCAAACACCTGACAGATTCAAAGCTCTTCAAGCATTCAACGCGCAAAGCGGCCTTCGTCTATTTACGATTTACGATTCACGTTTTACGATTGAGCCATGACGATTGACGAACAACTCGATTACCTGCGCAAAGGCACGGTCGAGATCATCGGCGAAGACGACCTGCGCAAGAAATTATCATTGGCCGGGATTCGGAGCGCAGAAGGTAACAAGCCCCTTCCCCCGTTACGTATCAAGCTCGGCGCTGATCCAACCGCGCCGGACATCCATCTCGGTCACACCGTCGTTCTCCGAAAATTGCGCGCCTTTCAGGAACTCGGCCACACCGTCATCTTTCTCATCGGCGACTTCACCGGACTCATCGGCGACCCTTCGGGCAAGAACGCCACGCGCCCGCAACTCACGCGCGAAGAGATCAACGCGAACGCAGAAACCTACAAGACGCAAATCTTCAAGCTGCTCGACCCGGACAAAACCGAGATTCGCTTCAATTCCGAGTGGATGGATGCGCTTGGCTCCGACGGCTTCATCCGCCTCGCCTCGCACGTCACGGTCAAGCAGATTTTGGAGCGTGACGATTTCGAGAAGCGACTCAGTGAAAACCGCCCGCTCGCTCTGCACGAAGTTCTCTACCCGCTCGTGATGGCCTACGATTCGGTCGCGCTCAAAGCGGACGTGGAACTCGGCGGCACGGATCAGAAGTTCAACATTTTGATGGGGCGCAATCTGCAACGCGAATACGGGCAGGACCCTCAGGTCGCCATCATCATGCCGCTCTTAGAAGGCACGGACGGCGTGCAGAAGATGTCGAAGTCGCTCGGCAACTACATCGGCATCAACGAACCGCCGCAGGAGATGTTCGGCAAAGTCATGTCCATCTCCGACCAACTCATGTGGCGTTACTACGAACTCCTGACCGACCTTCGCGTCGAGGAGATCAACGAACTCCGCGCCGCCGCCCACGCGGGCGCGCGCAACCCGCGCGATCTGAAAGTCGAACTCGCCAAACGCATCATCACAGACTTTCATTCCGCAACGGACGCGCAAGCCGCCGAAGACGAGTTCAACCGCATCTTCAAGCGCAAGGAGATTCCCGACGAGATCGAAGAGCGCGCGCTCACGACCGGCGTGTGGAAACTTCCGCGCCTGTTAGTGGAAACCGCGCTTGCGCCTTCGATGGGCGAAGCGCGCAGGTTGATCGAGCAGGGCGGCGTCCGCGTGGACGGCGAACGACGCACCGAAGACGAGATCAATTTGGACGCGGGACAAACTATCCTGATTCAAGTCGGCAAGCGTCGCTTCCTGCGCGTGCGCGGAGTATAAAAAGCGAAACTGCGCACAGTTGTAAGTTAGAATAACAGCGTCTCTAACTTGTCACTTGTCACCCGTCACCTGTCACTGTTTTAACCATGTCTATCGCCGCCAACGAAGAGACTTTAGTGATCGAGACGCCGGAGCGCGTGCCTCTGCATTTCGCGCTGGCTTCGATTGGGAACCGTTTTCTGGCGTGCGCGGTCGATCACGGGTTGCAGGTCTTTGCGATCTTGCTGGTCGCGCTCGTGTTTTTGTGGACGGGTTATTTGACGCGGGCGGGAGATCGTCTGTCGGAAGCGCCGAAGTGGATGCTGGCAGCCGTGATCATTTTGGTGTTCGTGTTGTGGTCGGGTTATTTCGCGCTCTTCGAGTGGCTGTGGAATGGGCAGACGCCGGGCAAGAGCTTGTTGAAATTGCGCGTCATACGCGAAGACGGGCGACCCGTGACGCTCTGGGAAGCGGCGGCGCGAAACCTCCTGCGCCTCTTCGATATGATGCCGTTTCCGTTCTACTCAATCGGTCTGGTGTCGGTCTTTGCGAGCAGCCGGGATCAGCGCGTGGGCGACTTCGTGGCGGGCACGGTCGTCGTGCGCGAGCGCGAGGCGCAGGCTCCGACGTTTGCCGAAGTCTTCAACGCGCCGACGAGCGACGTGGCCTTGCGTCGTTCGTTCAAGCCCGTCCTGTTCAAAGGCGACACGAATGCGCTCGGCGAGCGCGAGATCGAAGTGGTCGAAACATTTCTCAGGCGGCGTTGGGAACTCGCCGACGCGACGCGCCAATGGATGGCCTGGCGCGTGGCGACGCCGATTCTCTACAAACTCAAACCCGAGTTCGACCGCGAGACTTTCACTTACGAAGGCTTCCTCGAAGAACTTCTCCACCGCTATCGCGCCGCGCACCGCTTCATAAATTGAGAGCCGCGAAAGGACGACAGCAGCAGTAACCCCTTCGCGGCTCCGGTTGGTTATGCGCCGCACGGCCAGGCGTGTGCGGCGTTGCGCGCGCTCTCAGATAGGCTGGATACTTCGCGCTTCTCTTACTTCTTCCACTCGACGGGGAAAAGCCCTCCGGCTCTCGCGGGGTCAACTTTCGTTCCGGCGAGTTCGAGAGCGCGCGCCAGCACGAGGTCGCGTCTGGCCGCCATGTCCGTCGCCTTCGGTAAGATCAACTCGTCGGGAATGACGCCCACGCGCTCCAGACTCTTGCCGTCGGCCATGATGACATCGGCATTGGTGATGTTCGCCCCCCACAGCACAATTCGCTCTGTGCCCATCTCGTACTCCCGAAAGTTTGAACGCATGACCGCGCCCGCCGAACGGTCGCCGACCACCGTGCCCCGCTTCTCAAGCTGCATCACGCGTGCGAACACTTCCGACGCCGACCCCGATTCGCTGTCCACCAGAACCACGACCTTGCCTTCGAACAGGTTGTTCTTGCCGCGCGTCTTGGCGACGACGGGCTTCGATTCTTTGCGGGTCTTGATGTCGGCCATCTTCACGTCGTGGTCGAAGAAATGGCCGAGCAGGCGCAGCAGCGTGGACTCGGCTCCGCCGCCGTTGCCGCGCAGGTCGAGCACAATGGCGCGGCGACCCTGCGCCTTGCGCATGATCTCGTCGATGCTCGCATCCGTCAGGTCGAAGGCGGGCATCTTCCAGACGAACACTCCGCCGATGTCGTCGTAGTAACGATGACGACCGAGCTTGGCATTGTCTTCCATCTCACGAAGAATCGCGTTGACCTCAAGGTCGCTGTTGAGGTTGAGCACGCGCTTGCCCGGCGTCACTTTCGCCTTGAGGCTCATCTCGCGCGGCTGGCCGCCGGGGCTTTGCGCCACCACATTGAGTCCGGCGCGCGGGCTGAGGGTCTTGTAGTAATACTGCATCTTCCAGAACTCTTTGCGCGACGGCTTGAAACGCTCGACGGCGAGGATGAGGTCGCCCTCTTTCAATCCTTGCGCCGCCGCGTCGCTCCCCGGTTTGACGGCCACCACGTAACACTCGTCGCCGATCATCTGCATCTCCCAGCCGTACTCGACCCTTTCAGGACGCGAAGGCGGGTAGAACTTCGTGTGCGAGTCGTCGAGTTCGATCAAGACCTGCGCGATGATGCCGAAGGCCTGGCCGAGAGAGGTGGCCTGCTTGATCTTCTCCTCTGCGGTCTTGAAGCGCGCCTCCACGTCCATGCCGCGAATAGTCGGGTCGTAATAATGTTTTTTAAGTTGATCTTTAACGTTGCCGAGCATCAGGAGAGCGCGCTCACGTTCGATGCGGTCTAAGGACTGCGCGTGGAGGGTTTGGGGGGCGGCGAGCGAGAGGGTCAGCAGGGCAAAGGCCGCGACGAAGAGAGCCTTGCGTGTGAACGCTGACAGAAACAACGCGCTCTTTTTACTGCATGTCAAACTATTGTAGGTCACGAGGGTTTACTCCTTACGGGGAACTTGATAGAGGCTTATTTCGCGGGTAAAACGTCTGAGGACGGTGACTGCGAGGCGGTCATCTTGCCACAGACACACTTTGTTTGGCAAACGTTTTGCGGGCACGCCGGGCGACGATTTTGCACGCGCACGCAGGCGGCATTTGCGCCGTGCGGGGGCACCTTATGGCCTCTCTTTTTCATCTTAATAGTAACGTTCGAGGGCAGTGGATTTCGCAAGTTTGACGCCGGTTTGCGCGTCTGTTACTTTCAACTGTTTTACCGGTCAACTGAATTTTCAACCATCAAGAGGAAGTGGAAAACATAATGGCTCAAGACATTTTTATTTTAGGCGGCAAGCGCACGCCGATGACTCAGTACGTTGGCGCGTTGAAGGATGTCAAAGCGATTGACCTCGCGGCGACGGCGGCGCGCGGTGCGCTCGCCTCGACCGGGGTGGCCGCCGAAGAGATCGATCACACCATCATCGGCAACGCCTTGCAGACTTCGGGCGATGCCATCTACGGCGCGCGCCACGTCGCTTTGAAGGCGGGCGTGCCGGTTGACCGTCCCGCGCTCACCATCAACCGCCTGTGCGGCAGCGGCATTCAATCAATCGTCTCCGGCGCGCACATGATCCTGCTCGGCGAAGCGCAAACCGCGCTCGTCGGCGGCATGGAATCCATGTCGCAAGCCCCGCACGTCATCTACGGCGCGCGTTCCGGCTTCCCGCTCGGGCAGGGCAAACTCGAAGACAGCCTGATGGTCGCGCTGCTCGACACTTACTGCAACACGACGATGGCGGGCACGGCGGAAAATCTCGCACGCCGCTACGAAATCTCACGCGAGGATCAAGACAAGTACGCGCTGCGCTCGCAGCAGGAAGCGAAACGCGCGCAGGATGCGGGCGTCTTTGCCGAAGAGATCACGCCGGTCGAAGTGAAAACACGCAAGGGCGTGAAGGTGGTTGACACGGACGATCACCTGCGGCCTGAGACGACGCTCGAAGGGTTGGCGAAGTTGCCGACAGCGTTCAGCAAAGACGGCTTCGTGACTGCCGGAAACGCTTCCGGCATCGTTGACGGCGCGGCGGCTCTCGTCATCGCGGGTGAAGAATTTGTGAAGGCGCGCGGGGTGCAGCCGCTCGGTCGCGTCGTCGCTTGGGCTTACGCGGGCGTCGAACCGGACGTGATGGGCATTGGTCCCGTGCCCGCCGTGCAGAAGGTGTTGGAGAAGGCCGGGCTGAAACTCGCGGACATCGATCTGGTCGAAGTCAACGAAGCGTTCGCAGGCCAGTATCTCGCCGTCGAAAAAGAACTCGGACTCGACCGCGCCCGCACGAACGTCAACGGCGGCGCGATTGCGCTCGGCCACCCGCTCGGCGCATCGGGCACGCGCCTCGTGCTCACGTCGCTGCTTGAGTTGCGCCGACGCGGCGGTCGTTATGCGCTCTCCACCGCCTGCATCGGCGGCGGTCAGGGCATCGCCATCATCGTCGAAAGACAGTAAGACAGTGACAAGTGACAAGTGACGAGTTGAAGACAAGTTTAAAGACAGGTTTTCTTCTGCCTTAACTTGTCACTCGTCACTTGTCACTGCTTTATTGACTTGTCACTGCTTCTCCATACGAACGCCCCGGACAAGCTCTCTCCTCAAAAAGCCTGCCGGGGCGTCCGACGTTTGCGCCAACAGTTTTCCCCCCTCTGGCGCAAATTCCAATTCCACAAACTGGCGGAGTTGACGAATTTCGACCGCACTCGCCACTTCCTGCCGCGTCTTATTTTCAATCCCCGTGCCACACGCATTCGCCCGTCAGCGCAAGCCGCAAAGCGACGCTAACTGCGGGAGTTTCAACGCGATGGAGCGTTCGCCGCACACCGCGCCCTTTAGACCCGCGCGCGTGATACTTGCTACGCACTTTTTCGCCCGCCAGCGGAGGATCGTGAATTAACGGCAGCAAACATGCACACTTCAAGACAAGTGCGAACGAAGTAGCCGGTGTGAACGAAGTAGCGGCGTGAAAAAATTTTGAGAGTTGCCGGGAGCGGCCTTCGAAGTAGAGCGCGGCGCGTAGAGCGGGTCGGAGGCGTCTAGAGATGCGGCGTGAATTTGAGATTACAGGCCATCGAATTTGGCGCGAAGGTCTGCCGGAATCGTCTGTTCAGCGGGTGCGACGAACTATTGATCTGTCCGGCGCGTAATAATTCTGCGAGCGCGGGGGTGGCGGGTGAGAGCGGGAAGTTTAGGCTTGCCGCCACGCCCGATTTGTAGTATTTAACATCCCGTTTATTTGGCCGTAAGGCTCGCGTAAACAGCCTGTCTTATGATATAAACTTGCTTTCAAGCAACGCAGTCTTATCACTACCTACATCAAGGTCTATCGCTAACATTTTTGGACACGGAAGTTGCCCTCTGAAGGTTTGCCCTGTGTCCGAACTAGCCAACAATCGAAATTAGAAAAGGACGAAATATGTCGAAACTACCCCTGCACCGCTCAGCCTGCGCGCTGATGCTTCTGGTGCTTTGTCTGGCCTTCGGAGTCAACCCGGCGGCAGCTCAGTCCACGACAGACGGAGCTATCGGCGGCTTGATCAAAGATCCAAACGGCGCGGTCGTAGCGAACGCAGCCATTACGGTGCGTAACGAAGGCACTAACAAGGAAAGCACGGCGACTTCGGACGACGAAGGCCGTTTCCGCGTCGTGCAGTTGCAGCCCGGCAACTACACGGTCACTATCGGTGTGTCAGGCTTCGCTCCTTTCTCGCAGCAGCACGTCGTCGTGGAAGTCGGGCGCGTCACCTCGCTCGACATCCCGCTCTCCATCAGCGGCTCGCAGGAACAGGTCGAAGTTACGGCTGAAGCTCCGGTCATCAACACCACGCAGCAGGACTTCTCCAACAATATCAACCAGACCTCGATCAACGAGCTTCCGATCAACGGTCGCCGCGCGTCGAACTTCGTGTTGTTGACGCCGGGCGTCGTTGCCGAGGGCGGTTTCGGTCTGAACAGTTTTCGCGGCGTCTCCGGACTCCTGAACAACAGCACGCTCGACGGCGGCGACAACAACAACGCCTTCTACGGCGAAGAGCGCGGACGCACGCGCATCAGCTACGTTGTCAGCCAGGCCGCCATCCGCGAGTTTCAGGTCAACACGTCGAACTACTCCGCCGAGTACGGGCGCGCTGCCGGTGCCGTCATCAACACCGTCACCAAGAGCGGCACGAACGACTTTCACGGCGACCTCTTCTACTACAATCGCAACAACCGTTTCGGCGCGACCAACCCGTTC
>DASWNS010000527.1:0-16294 GCA_036399115.1 Pyrinomonadaceae bacterium
CACAGCCTCCTCTCCGCCTCTCACCATTCTCCTCACGCCGCCCGCGCCTCTTCCAAACTCCTTCCCCATCTTTGCCCGCTCGTAGCCCGACGCCTCTGTCGCTCGAAGGCTTCCAATGCGCTCGATATTTATGCCGGGTGAGCGGGCGATAAATTTCTGCGTGGGTTGATCCCTTCGTCTCTATCTTTCCGCGTTAGTTAATGAGCGTCACTCGGAATAGACGGAACGGACGATAAGGTCTACGTCTGACATCTGAGGATGCCGGTCATGGCAAGCGTCGGGCAACGCATTGAAAGTGGCCGGGCGGACGCCAACTGCGAAGCCCCGCGCGTCTATATGCGCGACGCGCGGGGCGCAAGGATTGACGCGTGCAGACGCCGCCGTCAGTTGTTCTTTTCAGCCTCATTATCAGGTGTCGGAATTTGCCTCCGGCGACGCGTCTCGACTGTTTACCACGCGTCGCACGGGGGAACTCGCCAAAGCGGATGCCTGCCTTTATTAACCTTTACTTGACAGGAGAAAAACCTCATGAGAAAGCTTCTCACGATTGCTTTGGCTCTCACCTTAACACTCTCACTAACCTTCGCAATCCAGCCTCCCAGCGCAGCGCAGGAGGACGAAAAGCTCTCAGCCACCGAACAGCGATTGTTGGAAGTGGCCGCGAGAAATCAGGGCGTCGCCGCCGGCGAATTGCAATTGCTCGACAGCACGACCGTCAACCTCCCGCTCACCAATCGAACCGTCAACACGGCCAAGATCGTCAGCACGAGGGATGAAAACATCTTAGCGACCTCGATTGACGAGCGCGGTGAAGAGGTTGATCTCGCGCTGCTGAAACAGGAAGAGGAACGCGCTTACGTAGCCAAGTATGGCAAGCTGGACCCCGCGCTCTATAACCGCGTACAGGGATTGCGGAGCGCGGAGCGGGTCAAAGTGGCTTTCTGGATGAACCCCGTCGAAGACCTCGACCGCGAGGAGTTTAGAGACGGACGGACGGATGTGAGCCGGGAGGAAGTTAAGGCCGTGCTCGCCAAACGCAGCGAGCAGGTACGCATGGCGACCGCCCGCGCGACCGAGAGATTTTCCGCGACGCTGCGCGGCGCAGGCTTCTCCATCGAAGAGCGCGGCGGCCTCAGCCCGGTCGTCTACGCGACGCTTCCCGCCAGCCAGTTGTCAGCCTACGCCGCGCGCGCAGACGTGCAGCGCGTCTATCTCGCGGAGAACCGCAACGAGGACTACATGAACATCGCCGCGCCCTCGATTCAGGCAAACTGGGTCTGGTTCGCAGGCTTCACCGGAGCCGACACGGGCATCGCCATCATCGAAGACAGCCGCGTCGATTTCGATAACAACTGTCTCGTCAATAATCTCGGCACGCGCGTTCCCGGCGATGCCAACGTAGACCAGCACGCCACCGCCACGGCGGGCATGGCCGCCAGCAACAACAGCACACATCGCGGCATCGCCTACGGCGCAGGCATCTACAGCGCCAACGGAACCGATTACGCAGACGCCAACATGTCCGCCGCGCTCGATGCCGCCGCCAACAACGCAGACATTCTCAACAACAGTTGGGGTCCCGGTTGCGGCGGCGCCGACGGGAGCATGAACGTCCACGCGCGCCACGCCGACTACATCGTGCGTTATGTCTGGGATACGGTGACTGCGGCGGCGGGCAACAACGGCACCTGCACCGACGGCGAGTTTGTCGGCGGAATCGCCAACGGCTACAACGTCATCGCCGTCGGCAACTACGACGACAAAGGCACCACCTCGTCGACCGACAACACGATGAACTCATCTTCGAGCTACCGCAATCCGACCTCCACTCACGGCGACCGCGAGAAGCCGGAAGTGGCCGCCCCCGGAACCAACATCACCAGCCTCCTGATGACCGATTCGTCTGACTGCCCGACCGGCGATGTCGGTTCCGGCACCAGTTATTCCGCGCCGATGGTGGCAGGCGTCGCGTCGCTGCTGATGGATTCCGTGCCCTCCCTCAAGTACTACCCGGAGACGGTCAAGGCAGTCATCATGGCCGGTGCGATCAACAACGTCGAAGGCAGCGCGGCCTTGAGCGACCGCGACGGCGTAGGCGGCGTCAACGCCCTCTCCTCAACCGCCATCCTCGCCAACAAAAACTACACCTGGCGTTACGTGACGCCCTCATCCTTCGATGCTAACGGCTACATCACGATTGACATGGGATGGGTGGAGGCTTACCACCGCGTCAAGGTCGCGCTCGTGTGGGATTCCAACCCGTCGAGCGACTACACGACCGACCCGCTCAACGCCGACCTCGACCTCAACGTCGTCGGCCCCGGCGTCTCCGTATGGTCGTCCAGATGGGACAACAGCTATGAAACCGTAGACTTCACCGCTCCGTTCGCCGGTAACTACAGCATCAAGATCAAGAACTTCAGATTTAACGGCGCGAACGAATACGTCGCCGTCGCCTGGAATAAGTAGTTGCCGACGCCTACGCGTCACCTGAAAAATACCCGCTGCGAAACTAACTAATCGCAGCGGGTATTTGCATTAGATACGGTTGTAAAAATATTTCAGCCGCCGTTACCAGTGCAGGGATGAATAATTCCAGTTATCCCACTCTGTGAGTAAGAGGCTCTGTGGCAAAAGTCCCGAAATCAAAAGACATTTGCCTCAACTGAAAATTCTGATGCAAATGTCTATGTCGGGGCGTGGTGCTCGTCGCGCAGCCCTCGCGCCCGTTCTTTGACTGTCTGAGTGCGCGACATAAAGCGTTGCGTCAGGCATTTAATTTACTCAGGCTCCAATTATCTCCGGGGGTGCGCTTAATGGATGGGCGGCGGGCTGGGTGGTTGATCGTCGGGCTGACAGCCATCGACTAATGGATGAAATTCCCACTGATTTTCCGGCTGCCTTTGGGACACCAGCGTCAGTTCTGCGGCGGGAACATCTTGGGGCTTGTAGGCTCCTAGTGGTCCCTGGGGAAACCCGTCGCTGGTCGGCGTTTCGGCAAGACGATCACACCAACGGTGAAGGAAATCTTTGAACGCCGTCGGATCGCTTGGCACATGGTCTACACGTTGCACGATGCGCACCGCGTGGATTTCGTTCCACCCCTGATGCCCCGCGTCATACACCCACGAGCCGCGGACGATCACGCGATCCTTGGGACCGATGGTCCCTCCGCCAACCACTGCCGGGTCTGTCGAGCCGGAGGTGTTTCGCGCCCACGCAAGCAGAACAGCCAGCAAGGCGAGCGGAGCGAGCACGGCAGCGACTATTTTGCAGACGAGCTTGGTGAACCAGTTCTTCTTGCAGAACGAACCGCCAAACGGAAAACCTTCCAACGCCTTGAGCATGTCATGCACTCGCGAACCCTCAAATTCACAATGCATGACCGGCATCGAGAACTTTTTCGGATCCAGCCACACATTTTTGACCATGAAATCCGTCCACCGGTCTTCCTCGTCAGGCCCCGATAGGAGCTTCCCTGGGTCGCGCCCGACTACCTCGGTCCAGGGCAGGTAATTGCCATTGTTCAGCATCACCATCGTCCGCAGGTATCCGAACTCCGCTACCTCTCCGTGTACACTCTGGCTTCGCGTCAGTAGATCACCCTGTACCTGTGCAGGCTGGGTTGCAATTGCTGATAGACTTTGCAGGTATGCTCGGAATTCGTCGGAATAGGTACGCTTGGTGCCTCTCCATATTTTTTTGTTATCTACGAAGTCCTTGGCGGAAAAATCTTTTATGTTGAAAGGAAAAAGCGCGAGGTTGATGGAGTAATCGTCATCTATGTCCTCGATAGGATTTTTATCCTGTCCGACATTTTCGGTGTCCACGATCTCGCCGATGGCGCACACCGTGACTCCCGCCGGCCCGCCGCAAAGGCAATCCGGATTCGACTGACGATGAAGGCAGATCAGTTTGCCGTTCAACAGCCAGTTCAAGATGTAGCGAAGCGCCTCAAGGAATGCGGCACCGGCAACCCAACCCCCCAATCCAGCCGTAATCAGGGCAAACTGTATCCCTGCAACCGTAACGGCGAGCAATAAGCCCACATACACGTAGTTCAGTTCGCTGAAATCCTTGGCTTCGGTACACCTGGTGTATTGCGGACCCATCGGCCAACCTCCTTTAGCTGTGGACGCGAAGCGTGACGCCGCCGACCAGTCGCTGGCCGTCGAATGCGTTGACGTTGATATCGAGTTCGCCGGCGAAGCCATCGACCGCCGTGACCTTGACGGTGATCGGTCGCTCCTCGCCCGCCTCCATTGCTCCGTCGGGCACCCCGCTGATCGCCACTTGCCAGCCGGACGGTAACCTGTTCCCCTCTGGCAGGTGGCGTCCTATTCGCCTCAGACGCCGACCGGTCGCATCTTCGTCGCAGGAATCGAGCGGGGGCAGGCGGTAGGCGTCGGTGGTCAGGCGTAAGCGCGCGGGCAGAACGCCATCGTTGCGCAGCGGGAAGGTAAAGCTGGCATTGGGGGAATTCAGCTTCTTCACGTCGAGGTTTGTCTGGCCGACGTTGTTGCCCTGATCGGCATCGTCGGTCCATACCAACTCCACCTGCACGCAGTAGTGGCCTGACAACGCGGGGGTCTTCCATGCCATTTCTGCCACACGCGGCAGGCCAGCGGCGCCTTTCACCGGCAAGTCGGGCACCAGCACCTCGCCAATCGTCTCCCGATGCGCACCGATTCCGAAGGTAAGATAGTGAAAGCGGACGAGGAGGTTGACCGCCGGCGCATCGACCGCCCCGTTCCAGATACGAGCGCGTATCAGATGATCTTTATTCGGCAAAAGCGCATGCGGCGGCACCATCTTTGGCGGCAGACCCGACCCCTGCACCTCAAACACGGTGATGTCTGGGTTATCCCAAGTGACCGCCAGTCCGCGTGTGACCAGCCAGGGTTGACTGTAGAGGAGTGGATCGGGTCGCTTGTAGATAGACGCTGGAATGTGAACTGGGTGGCTCTTCGGATGTCCAACGGAGCCGGCACCCTTGGGATCGGCCTGCCACTTCCAGCACAGCTTTACCAGCACACGCCGACCGACCAGCGCCAGAGCGATAAGGCCGAGTAAAACAATCAACCCGAGATAGGCGATAAGCACCGCCAGGAGCCAAGCTCTGCCGAGCCAGAGAGCCATCAGCAGCACTATCCCCAGCGCGATCAGCACGGCTGGGCGAACAGCAAGACGGCAGAGAACGCAGTCCATTATATTCTCCTTACCTTACTTGGCGAGTGATTAACAGGCGCACTTTCATCTGGACAAGTGCTTCATTAACGAACCCCGTCGCCGGAAATGCAGCACGCCCCACACTGAAATTATGAGATTTATAAAACAGTTCGGCCAGAATCCACGCTCGCCCTGACGCTGATGCTTGCTCATAAACCGTTCTACGCGAGGAATCTGTTACAAGGTAGACATTCAATTCTTCTTAAAAGAATCGGAATAAGTCATCTCTATCGCCTAAAACCCGGCAGCACCCGCCCCCTGATGGCCGCAGATGAAACGGTGAGCGAATTAACTATCAGGTTCGGTAGGATGAGCGAGTTAGCAGCAGCCGGGATTACGCGATGGCAGGCACGGCGGCGGCGGTGACGAGCTGACATGAGATGTTCCCGGAGAACGGGTGACAAACCCTGACGGGTGTGAGCCGTCTAGACAGTGAAGCACGGGCAGACTATCCGTGAAGCGGGGTATAGTCAAGAAAATTCTTCAGACAATTCTTCGGGTTGGTTGATGGTCGAGTTGATAAACGTCAGGGCAAGTCTCATTGAACGCCGAAACGATGGGGTTGAATGAAGGTCGCCGGAGAGATGAATCTTTGAACGTGGCAGAATCACTCTTAGGGAATATTTCACCTGGCTTGGCGCTTAACGGAATAGTCAATCCCTACTGCCATGCGATATTTGATACATCACTGAGTCGGGTGCTGCGCTATGCCCTGAGATCAATAAACGGATGCAGCCGTGCCTGAGGATGAGCGGCGCCGCGCGTGTCAGGGCGATTTTTTCGGCTCCGCGAGCTTCAGGAGAAAACCTCTGCGACGGATGTTTTTCACGCAAGAGGTATCCAGCCCGCGCGTCGTTCCGCGATTGACGAAGTCAGCGGTGAGATTCTGGATGCAGTCGAGGCCGTCAAGGCCGCCGAAGCCGTGCCCGCCATGCGGGACGACGAGATGCAGGCTGTTGGGAAGATATCTGGCCGCCATGTCACCATAGAGGGGCGGCGTCACCGGGTCCCACTGGCCTGTGAGAATCAGCGCGGGCACGTCGGCACGCGTCGGCTCGGCGTAGCCTTTGGGAATATCGGCGCGCGGCCAGAGTGCGCAGGCAGCGCGTTGCTGGCGGAGGCGGTAGTCGCCTAAGAATGTCTGTGCCGCGTTGCGCTCACCTTCGCCGGGTTTGATCCACGGCAGGTCTTCGGCGCAGGTCACGGAAAGATACATGCCGTTACTGCCTGTGGCGACGATCCGCTGGCGGTAAAAAATTGCGGACTCGGCGAGCGGGGTGAAGTCTCCTTGCGCGGCCAAGTGTAAGAAGAGGGGAATGCGGCTCGCGGCGCCCGACTGGTAGAGCATATAGCGAATAGCTTCCCCTGCGAGATCGCGCGAGAGTGCGACGCGCGTAGCGGCGCCGGTCTGCGGATGCTTCACCTCAACTGCGACAGGGCTGCGCAGTAATCTCTCAAGCACCGCCTTCACCTCGGCGCGCAGGTTGGGGAAGGCCGCGCGGCAGGCCGCGTCCGCGGCACATTCATCCAAGACCCCGTTGAGGGCGCGCTCGGTATGCTGCGGGAAATCACGCGGCATCAACTGGCCGGTCGGAGAGACGCCCTGCAAGACAACTGTGCGGACGTGCTTAGCATGGCGCTTGAGGTAGTCCTGCGTGGCACGCGTGCCGTAGGAAGCGCCGCTGATATTGATCTGCTCGTACCCGAGCGCGGCGCGCACTTCGTCCAGATCGTCCATCGCAATATCAGTCGTGTAGAGCTTGAGGTCGGCTTTCGGCTCTAACTGTTCGCGGCACTTGCGCACGTCCGCGAGCGGGAAGTAGACGCCGAAGTAGCTTTGCGGGTCTGACGGGTTGAAGAAATCGCAGTTGAGCGGATTAGAGCCTCCCGTGCCGCGCTGGTCTACGAAGACAAGGTCGC
Organism: Pyrinomonadaceae bacterium; assembly: GCA_036399115.1. Taxonomy (GTDB): domain Bacteria; phylum Acidobacteriota; class Blastocatellia; order Pyrinomonadales; family Pyrinomonadaceae; genus JAIVJZ01. Next base: position 7,150 of record DASWNS010000527.1, read on the forward strand.
GGCGCTCGCGAATCTTCGCAAATCCTCCGGCGATGTAGGGGGCATCCTCCGTGGCAGATGAACCGGGGCCGCCCGTTATGTAGAATAAGGGGTCGGCCACTTTATCCCGGCCAGTAGCAGGGAAGACGACGATCTTGAGCTTAATCCTGCGCCCGCTCTTCGTCACACGGTTCTCAAAGACTTCATACGTCCCGCAGCGCGCCTTCTCCTTCACACCCTCCCTCGTGCCGGGCACTTCGCAAGGCTCAAGCGAGATGGAAACAGCCTGCATAGTGCTCGTGCGCCCCATGCCCTTCTCTTGACTCGACCCGCCGAACACAATGAAGACCGCGCCACATGCGAGCGCGCAAGCGATGAAAAACCGGCGATGTATAAACATAATTTCCTCAGGAGTGGAAAGCCGCTAACCTATCAGAGCGACGGCTCTCGCTGCTCGCAGTCAACTGACGCACGGCAACAGCGGCGTGCACAGAACGTCAAAGATAAAAGACCTACCGGGTGCGCGTACGCTGCATACCGCTGTCAGGCTTCGCTTTTCGTTCGAGAAATTCCCTGGTGAATTCTTCGTGCTCTTCATCCGTGAGTAAGTATTTGAATCGCTCTCTCAGCCTTAAGAAATCTTCCATGCTTAAACGGTTGGCTAAATCTTTTCGCGCCTCATCCATTAGTGGGAGATGCTCATAGAAGGCGCACACGACTGCCGTTTGGGTGTCCCGGTTATGCGACTTATTCAAGCACCATGAAGCGTAGTCGAAAATACCTGCAATCGTCTTTTCCTGAGAGGGAGTTTTATACAACGCATCATCTGCAAGTTTTAGTTGCAACTCAATCCACAGCGCCATGATGTTAGGGGCGGCTTCAATCAGCCGCCTGAGTTTCGGGATTTTTTCGAGTGCAACTCTTCTCCAAACGCTCATGCCATTCACCTATCCGCGCGCCATAAGATAGAAGCCTAACCCCCGGCATCAACCGCGCCCACAGGTAACGCGCGAGAGGGCTTCCGTCACATGGCATCGGGTGCATGCGGCTGTCAGGCCGACCACCAGTACCGCCGGGCGACATATCCCAGTGCAGACACTATTGCTGATGGCAGCCAGACCCACCTCAACTCGCTACAGATTACCCTTACCCCCCACTCGGAGAAAAAGCTACCTATGCCAATCGGCGATACCTCTATCGGCCTCCACGGGAAGAAATACCTCTCGTTACTGAAGGGTGCTAAAAGGGCTACACCCAGCCCTCCGTTCGTCAGCATATCAAGGAGCGTATGCGACAGCGTCGATAAGAATAAGAAGAGGAACACTGCCCAATTATCGCCCTGCCCCACGCGAAATAGAGTGAAGCTCAGCAATGCGCCCAGCGCAGCGGCAAACAGGATCGAGTGAGTGAGTCCCCGGTGCCCGAGCATATCGCTGTACCGGATGCCGAACCTGAAACCGATCACATCCAAGTCCGGGATGATTGAGCAGACGGCGCCGGTTAACAGCAGGGCGGGTGACAAGGCATCGCGTGGCAGGAAGACAGACAGCGCGAGCGGGACAACCGGGTGAGTTAAGATTGAACACATAAGATCACTACCTGAGCACTACCGGGTCGGGCTGCCTATCGCCCCAATTAAGCCGCGCCGAACGCAGGCATGCAAACGGCAACGCGGGGAAGCATCTTGAGAAGCATGTTGTCGAGGCGTCGGGTTGGATGAGTTGTTGGATTGCGTTTTACGATTCCACTTCACTCCAGTATGGGCGTTATCTCCTTCCGGCCTTTCTGGCGGAATCTTCCACCTCGCCATTGATAACGTGTTCGCGTAAACCGCTCCGGACAACATAAGCCTTCGCCTCTACGCTTCGGGCCATTCAACTCTACAACAAGATCGCCTTTATCCGCATAGACCTTGCGGAATCCATCCTCGGCTCGATCTCCGGTAGAGAAATGCCATAGTAACGTCGGGTGATTTCCGCGTAAGGTATAGATATACACTTGCCCCGGCATCGCCGAGACGCCGGTTAAAATACTCATAAATATGATGGCCTCTTCGATGCCGTCGCCTGTCACATCTCCGTAAGATACTTGCTCCAGATAGACACCTATTTCCTCAACATGCCCGCTCGTATCACGAACCTCCGGACGCTTGCCATCTCTGAGGCTAAAGGTCTTGGTGCCGCCGCGAATGCTCAGACCGGTAGTCCACGGATAGGTGAAATTTGCGAAGTCAACTGAATGAATAGATGAACCAGGCTGCTGAGAAAAAGCAGGCGAAGAGATAAAGAGCGTAAGTGTCAAGACTATGATTTTCGAGATTTTCAAATGTACCCCGCAGAAAGCGTTCTAAAGCCCGAATTTGTATGTTGACTACAGATGGTTGATGCGCCTCTTAGCGCGCAACCGAATGCTCAGGGACGCTTGAGCACGAGGGCACCGGTGAAGTTTATAAGCGCCGGAGGCGAAAGAGCCTGTGCGTTGGCTTAGCTCCCGGTGTCCATCTTGTGACACATAGGCCGGACGGTATCCGCAGCCTCTCTTTGCAGAGAAGAGCTTGCGTCCACAAGGTCGGCCAAACGCAAGTATACAACTACCGGGGAGTTCTTTCGACGACTCTTCCGAGCCTCGGCAACGACATCTCGAAACTCAAGTCCGCGCTCACGGATCATCTCTTCGACAGCTCGATAGGAGAGTCGGTAGCGGCAGTAACCGGCGTAGGCAGAGCAGGCTGACAGCCGGGGCGTAGTGCCGCCGTTTAAAGGGCGTGGAGTTACGTTTCAGGCATAGACTCGGCGAGTAAAGTTAAGAGAGCTAGAGGTGGCTCTTGTGCAAACATTCTATTGGGTGCAAGATACATAAAACGGAAGAGATATTTCCTGTACTGTATGGGAGCCGTTTTCAACTACACGTCCAATTTGCACCAGAGCCTCACACATCAGGCAAGGAGTTAGCTAGATGATTACGTTATCCGCGAAAGCCGACCGCCGGCCAGCCACTCACCCACGTCCCGCCGCTTTCAGACTCCTCTTCACGGCTATTATCGCAGCCCTCCTCTGTGCGGCGACCCTTTTGACGCGGAGTGCTACCGCTCACGATGTGACATGGGTGAACGGTGCGAACGGCGCTATCGCGGGCAACTCTGTGGAGAAGAAGGACGGCAAATTCGCCGCCTTCGACAGCAACTTGAACGCACTGCGCGGCAGAAATAACCTCTCCGTCGCGCCGTTCGAGCCTGCGCCGTCTGCGCCTCCGGTTCCCACGCCGGCGGGCGAGGTAGTCTGGGTGGAGGATGCGGTTCCCACGGGCAGCACCGTCGCAGGCGAGAATGAGGGGTGGAATTGGGGAAGCAGCAATCCGGCTCCCTTCTCCGGCCTCTCCACACACCAGTCCAACATCTACAGCGGGCGGCATCAGCACTACTTCTACGGCGCGACGGCCACTTTAGCCCTTAACGCCGGGGATATGCTCTTTACCTATGTCTACTTAGACCCGAACAACTTACCTGACGAAGTGATGCTGCAATGGCATACGGACACTTTTGAGCATCGCGCTTACTGGGGCGCGAACAACATTCCATGGGGCACTGACGGCACGAACAGTCGTCGCTACATGGGTGCGCTGCCTCCGGCTGGTCAATGGGTCAGGCTGGAAGTTCCGGCGTCGTCGGTCGGGCTGGAAGGCGCGACGCTCAACGGCATGGCCTTCACCCTGTATGGCGGTCGCGCCACTTGGGACTACGCGGGCAAATCAGACGGCTCGCCCACGCCGACGCCGACGCCCACTCCCGAAGTGGTCTGGGTTGAGGATGCCGTTCCCGCAGGCGGCATTGCTGTCGCAGATGGGGGCGATAGCTGGAATTGGATCAGCAGCAACCCGTCGCCTTTTTCGGGCGGGCTGGCGCATCAATCCAACCTCTTCTCCGGTGAGCACCAGCACTTCTTCTACGGCGCGACGAACACTCTCGCGGTCAACGCCGGGGAGGAGTTATTCGCTTATATCTACCTCGACCCGGCGAACGTGCCGAGCGAGGTGATGCTGCAATGGCACACGGGCACGTTTGAGCACCGCGCTTACTGGGGTGCGAACAACATTCCGTGGGGCACTGACGGCACGAACAGTCGTCGCTACATGGGCGTGCTGCCTCCGGCTGGTCAGTGGGTCAGGCTGGAAGTGCCTGCCAGTCAAGTAGGTCTGGAAGGCGCGACACTCAACGGTATGGCCTTCACGCTTTATGGTGGTCGTGCCACCTGGGATAGAGCCGGTAAGTCGTCTCCCACTACGCCTCCGACCGTCGGTGTCTCTGTCAACGCTAACGCTGTGTCAACGGGCGCGACTCTCAACCTCTACACGGATGAGACAATCCTCTTCGACGCTTCTGCTTCCACATCTGCGTACACGCATCTCTGGGATTTCGGCGATGGTTCGTCAGGGCTGAAAGCAACGACGCCGAAAGTCGCTTACGGCTACCGCTCGACCGGCACAAGAAACGTGACCTACAAGGCATGCAATAATGTTGGCGAGTGCAGCCAGTTGACCTTCACGATCACAGCCACCGCTCGCACCTTTAATTCGCCGGGCACTACCTACACCAGTCTCGCGGCATTACAAACCGCTATTGATGCCGACACCGGCGGCAGCGACTTCGTGCTGGCACCGGGCAACTATGAAGGCACACTTAAACTCTCCAAACGCACAGGGCTTATGACGCGCATTCGTTGCGCTTCCGGTTACGGCCTCCCGCAGGTACGTACCAACGACAGCGCAGGGATGTGCGTTGTCACCGCAAACGAGAACGGCCAACCCGCGCTCGACACTTTGCCCACAACCGGAAACTCTGCCCCGATCAACAACTATTTAATCGAAGGCTTCGCCTTCAAATTTATGGCGGGCGCGAACAGCAGCGGCTCCAAAGTGCCGGTTGTGCGACTCGGCTTCAATGACAGCGAGACTTTTGCCCAACTGCCGTCAAATATTACGCTCCGCCATTGCCACATTTCGATCCCCGACGACGCCAACGCGGGGCAGGGCATCAGGCCGAACGCACGTCATGTGGCGGTGCTGGATTCGACGATTAAAAACATTCATTATGCGCATAATGGGGTTGGACAGGACGCACAGGCGATCTGGGGCTGGCACGGCATGTACGGCCTCTGGATGGATAACTGTTTCTTAAATGCGGACACGGAAGTGGCCGGTGCGGGCAGCGAAGGTTCAACCCTGACGCAACGCCCGGAGGCCATCACTTACCGGCGCACGCACTTTTATAAACCCGAAACCTGGACAAACAGCAACTCCTGGTGGAATAAGAATATCTTTGAACTGAAGGCCGGGCGTTCGGTCAACGTCGATGCCTGCATCTTGGAGACGACGGACGGCGATAATAATCAAGGCTACCCGATTACGCTGACGGCTTACCGTCATACCTACCCGAACATTGACACGATTGAAGACGTGTCGTTCACGAGGCTCAAGATTAAAAACACGCCTGGCTTCGCATCGGTGTGCAGTGACTGCAATGCTTTACAGGGAAACAACGGGGGCGAAGTGCGGCGGGTGAGGTTTGAAGATATTGTGCTCGACAATCAGGAGAATACGACACGCACCGGGCAGGGGCGTTTCCTTTTACTCCAGACATCGGACACGAGAGCTTTGCCAATTGATCGCCTCTCGTTTAATCGCATCACGGCACCCCTCAATTACAGTGGCAACGTGGCCGCGTTCATAATATTCAGCATCCCTACGGAGCGGAGGATGACAAATTTCAGCTTTACCAATGTGGTAGGGAATGCGGTTGATGCTGAGATTCATTCGGGCGTCGGGAAGGGAACTGTCGCGCTGGCAGCAAATACATCCGGCGGGTATACGTGGGCTGGCAACGTGATCGCGGGGATCACGCAAAACCCACCCAACGATAGCAGCAATGAATACCCGACGAGTCGCAACGATATTGGATTTGTGAACTTGAATGGCGGGGTCGGCGGAGATTATCGTTTAAGCTCGTCGAGCTTGTATCAGACTGCGGGCACCAACAACAGCCGTCCCGGCGCGGATATCGACGCTATTGATGCGGCGACACAGGGAGTCATAAGCGGTGTGTGGCAGCAGAGCGTCAGCTCGGCTAACGTCAACTGGGCGGATGTGGCGAACTGTACTCTGACCGGCACAACTATCGGACAGGATGGAGGCTCGTCAATCGGGCATGCAGAGTCCATGCAGTCGCTTGGTTCCGGCGACGGTTCCTTCGACTTCACCGTGATGCAGGCAGGTAATTATTGGGGAGCGGGTCTTAATTCAGGCGCAAAGGCGACCAGTTACGCGGCGCTTGAGTATGCCATCGTATTGAGGGGAACGACCAATGCGGAAATACTGGAATCAGGGACCTATCGCGGGGAGGTGTCGGTTCAGGCTAATGACGTTCTAAGGGTCGCCGTCGAATCAGGCAAGGTAAAGTACTATCGCATTCGAGGCGGCTCTTCATTACTCGTTTATATGAATGAGACGCCGTCGATTACCTATCCGCTGAAAGCCAATGCGATCTTTTTAAGCACCAATTCCAGTATTAAGGATGGAGTAGTCACGGGTTTTAGCAACTGATGTTCCCACACAAACGTTCGCGTCCCTGACGACGCAGGCTCCCTGTATTGCTGCCTGAGAAAGAACTCTCAGTGACATTCCGCACGGGGAGATAATCTTCGCCACACCGCACGGCGAGACTGTAGCGGCCTTCGAAGATTATCTCCCCTTTTTGTAACTACTCCTGCCAGCTTGAGATCATCTGCCTCTCGGGATCAACCTCGAAGTGAATGTGACTCGTACGCCCGCCATATCTATACGTAAGAGACATTCTGTAAAAACTTAACGGAAGCATCGCGGGCGTATCGCTCTCGCCGGGCTGCGTGTGTGCCCGCAATGATCCTGCCGGACGTTCAAATACGCGTTAGCTGATGAAGGGTTAATGCGGAAGCTATCTCTGCCGGACTCGATTTATAGAGAAGCAGATTTTGGAATGTCTGGTTTGATTCAAAGAGAAGGTTGATTAACAAGCAATGTCGAAAGATTCAAAAGGGTTCTTGAAAAGGGAAGACGACGCGGTTCAAGTTGCGGGAACGCGAATACGGACGAACTACGTGGTTGTCGCCTATCTCTGTCTCGTCCACTTAATTGCCGCCTCGGCGCTCTTTTTGCCCCTGCGTCCGGGCTATCTCGCGCTGGCGGTTTTCAACTATTTTTTCATCGGATTCAGTACCACCATAGGCTTGCACAGGCTGCTGAGTCACAGGTCGTTCCGCTGTCCGAAATGGGCGGAGTACGTGCTCGTGACGGGCGCGATGCTGACGGGGCAGGGAAGCCCCCTGCTGTGGGTAGCCAATCACCGCATACACCATCAACACAGCGACGAGCCGGGAGACGTGCATTCTCCGCGCAGGGGGTTCTGGTACAGCCACATCCTCTGGATAATCGATAACAACTCGACGGACTCCGAAGCCTATCGCAAATATTGTAAGGACTTAAGCGCCGACCGTTACTATCACTGGCTCGTGCGCTACAGGCTCGTGCCGCAGTTGGGGGCGGTTCTGCTGTGCGGGTTTACGTTGGGGTGGGCTGCCGTGCCGTGCGTCTTCTTTCTGCCCGTCGTCTGCTGGATGCACAGCACCTATTCGGTCAACTCATTCTGCCACCATGATTGGTTCGGCTCACGCATGTTCGAGACGAGAGAGGGCAGCCGCAATGTGTGGTGGGTGGGTCTTATCGCGCTCGGCGAAGGCTGGCACAACAATCACCATGCCTGCCCGCGCTCCGTAAAGCACGGAATGAGGTGGAACCAGATAGACCTCTCCTACTTGGTGATTCGACTGCTTGCGTCGCTGGGTCTGGCTTGGGACTTACAGCAGCCCGCCGTAACGACGCAGCAGCAGACAAAAGCTCGACCGGCGTTGCCACAACAGATACGCAGCACCGTCAGCACCAACGTCGGACTTACAGAACCCTCTTCGTAAATGCTTCGAGTCTTGAGCCGTTGAGCGGGTCATGCGTTAAGGCGTTCATGCCCGCTCATGGGAGCGCGCGCAAATTAACGCCCGGCGCTCTGCACCTCGATCATCCATTGCGGGTAGAGCGGACGCGGCGCGGTCGTGGCCGATAGTCGCGCGGCCTCTTCCGTGGAGAGGTTCAATCCGGCGGACTTGAGATTGTCCTCAAGCTGGGAGAGTTTGTTCGCACCGATGATGACCGACGCGACGCCGGGTTGTGCGAGCAGCCACGCGAGGGCGACCTGCGGCGGCGTCGCGTCGCGCTCTTTCGCCAACAGTTCCAGTGCTTCGACGGCATCGAATCCGCGCTCTTCGTCAATCGGCGGGAAGGTGAAGCCCGTGCGTCGTGCGCCTGCGGGCGCGGGATCGTCGCGGCGATATTTTCCCGACAGGAAACCGCCGGAGAGCGGCGACCACGGGAGCACGCCAAGCCCTTCTTCAAGGCAGAGCGGAAGCAGTTCGTGTTCGAGGTCGCGGCCAACGAGCGAGTAGTAAGCCTGCAAAGAGACGAACCGCTCCCACCCGCGCAGTTCCGACACGAGCAGGCTTTTCATCAGATGGCGCACAGACCAATTCGAGCAGCCGAGATAGAGCACCTTGCCCTGTCGCACGAGGTCGTCGAGCGCACGCAGCGTCTCGTCAACGGGCGTCAGGTGATCCCAACCGTGTACCTGATACAGGTCTATGTAGTCCGTTCCCAGTCGTCGCAAACTCGCTTCGCAGGCCGAGATGATGTGCTGGCGGGAAAGACCGACGTTGTTAACGTCGCCCGTGCCGCTGCCTGCGGCCTCGCTCATCGCGCCCCGCACTTTCGTCGCCACTACGATTGAGCGGCGTTCGACTCCCGCTTCTTTGATGGCGCGACCGAGTATCGTTTCCGATTCGCCGTAAGAGTAAACGTCTGCCGTGTCGAAGAAGTTGACGCCTGCCTCCAACGCACGCGCGACTATCGCGTTGGCGTTCGCCTGATCAACCGCTCCAATGTTGTAGAAGTTCGAGCCGAAGGTCATCGTTCCCAGACACAACTCTGAAACCTTCAATCCCGTTCTCCCAAGCCGCCGGTAATTCATCTTGAGTTCTCCCCGCGCTTGAATGTCTTCACTCAACGCTATCCATAAAAATATAAAAGCCGTGTG
>DASWNS010000528.1:0-4941 GCA_036399115.1 Pyrinomonadaceae bacterium
CTTTAGTCTTGCAAGCGCAAGTGCTTTTCGGAACTATGTCGGCTAGTTCGAATAGTTGTGATCCGGCGCGACGGTGAAGAACCCGAGAATGTCGGGGTTGTTAAAGGCCGAGACGACCTTGAAGAGCACGAGGGTGTTTTGCGACCCCGTAGCGTTGATGATTCCGGGTCCGAAGTTGTTTGAGATAACGCTGCTGACCACGCGCAGTTGCACGGCGTCTTCGAGACGAATGCCCGCGCCGGGGCTAGACGGTCCGGAGACGGGAATGCGGAAGCCGTTGCTCTGGATCTGCGAGTTGGAGATGACGACCTGGCCGAAGTCGGTCAGGTGGATACCGTAGTCGCGGTTGTTCTCAATGCGGCAGTTATCGATGTTGATGCGCGTGCTGCCCGCCGTCACGATGCCTTCCTGAAAGTTGCGGATGACGAGATTGCGCAAGGTGACAACGGTGGTCGGGGTCGTGTTCGAACCGTTGAAGATCAGGATGCCGACGCCTGCCTGACGCGCGGTGTTGCCGCCCGCCGGGTCGCCCTGGAGCACCGCGTCGAGGTTGGCTTCCACGCCGGGCGCGGCTTCAATCGTCACGTTGCCGGGGGTCGCCGTGCCTTGATCGGGGAAGGCCGGAACGGTCATGCCGATGAGCAGAGATTCGGCGAAGCGTCCGGAACGGACGATGGTGATGCGACCGTTGTTGTTCGCGCCGGTTCCGGCGGCGGCACCCGTGCCGGGGCCGAGGGCGGCTTTGAGCGTGCCGAAGATGCGGTCTGCGCCGTCTGTGTCTTCCGCCGTGCCGATGCGTCCGTCGCCGTCGTAGTCGCCGCAGGTGCCGGGCGTGACGATGGTGGTGCCGGGGACGGGGCTGTCGCAGTTGCCTTCGACCAGCACCGGATGATTTGCCGATACGTTCACGCTAGTCCAATTGGTAGTTCCGACCAATAACGCGGCGAACAACAGGGAACAGAGAGTCATTCTGAGAACAGGGAAGTTAAAAGCCTTAGGAGATTCTTTCATCGTTTTCCTCTTTCCTTCAATGGATTCAGGGCAAGATACGCACGCCGGACACCCGGCCCACTCGCAGGCGTCCGCGTAAATTTGTCGGTACTCCGGGCAAAATTGCTGTGTTCATGTCAACTACGTTTAAGTGAGCATGATTTCAATGAACGAAGCGTCCTGAATGTTTGGGTGCGGCAAACCGTTGGAACGCAGACCTCAATGCTAGGGCACGAAAATCTGAGGATAGAACTCGAAGCAGGTTGTGCTCTGATATACGCTTACAAATGTAGAGTGGATTTAACACAATCGGTCGTGTAGGTCAAAAGAAAAATTTCCCCCGTCTTCGCCGGAGGCTTCCGGCAAAGACGAACCGGACACGCCCGCGCGGCGAATAATTCAGAGCGCGCGAGCAAACCCTCTGCGCGCGTCGAACTCTCTAAACAGTGCCGCCGCGACTTTGGCAAGTGGGCGGGCGAGCGTTAGAGTTGCGCGTTAGAAAAACTAACGGAAGAAAAACTTCGTCTGTGTCGCGCGTCTCCGGGAGAAATTTATGAGAGCTTTTATATCTGCGATCTTAACCTGCGTAATGCTGGCCGCGACCGGCGGCGCGACCACGCACACAACCTTCGCGCAGGGGCGCACGAGGACGACTACTAACGGCGCACCTGCCAGCGGCGGGCTTAATAGTTCACCCGCTCAGTCTGTGCCGGGCTGCAAGGTCGCGGGGCTTGCGATGCCGGGCGCGGACTTGGGCGCAAAGATCAACGCGTGCGACCTCGCGCTCGGCGCAGGCGGAGGCAAAGCTGAGATTCACGTGGATACGGGCGGGACGATCTCTACTTACGTCCAACTCAGTCGAGGCCGGACGCTCTGGTTTCACAGAGGCACTTACACGCTGCATCAAGCCTACACGGGCAATCCCGCGCAGGACATCCAGACCGAACTCGGCATGATTCGCTATCGAGACGACGTGACGATCAAGGGTGACGGGTGGGAGACGGTGATCGTCGAGCCGCCCATCACGAACCGCCCCACGGTCTTCGCGCCTTACATCTCTTCCGTCTTAACGAACGGCGGCTACTTTCACGGCGTCACGCGCAACGTCACCATCCGCGACTTGCAGATCAGAGGCCAACAGAGAGCCGCTTCCAACGGCACCTATTCGACCATCGAGATCGGCAACTCGCACAACGTCCTTGTCGAGAACGTCTTTCTCAACCAGACGACGGGTAACGGCATCACGGCGGGCGGTTCGTCGAGCGTCTCCTCTCTGAACGGCTGCGGCGGCGGGCGCGTGGAGACGGAATGCGCGAGCGGCGTGGTGATGCGCGGCAACCGGCTGTTCCAAGTCCAGAATCAGGGCTTGAACGTCGTCAACGGGCGCGATGTGTCGATCCTGAACAACGTCATCAAAGACCACAACCGGATCAGCGGGTCGAACGGCGCGGGCATCGACATCGAAACGAACACGGTGACGGACACGGCGAAGTCCATCAGGATCGAAGGCAACATGCTCGACTTCTCCAACTCGCCGCAGCCCTTCGCAGGCAACGGCATCAACGTGCAATCTTCAGGGCAGGCCGATTATGGCCCCGTCGAAGTTCGCAACAATACGCTCATCGGCAACGCTTTGACGCCCGGCTCGGTCGGGCACATGGTCTTCGGCATCTTCGTCGCGGCGGGAACGAAGCGGGTCACCGTGGCGGGCAACAAGATTCAGCGCACGGCCAACTGCGGCATCATTGTCTACGGCGCGGGGCACACGATTCAGGATAACGAGTTGGTGAGCGTCAGCGGCGGCGGCAACATCGCCCTCAGCCTGATGGGCACGAACAATTCGGTCATCCGCCGCAACAAGGTGCGGATCGATCCGTCGGCGCAAGGTGGCAGCGACGTGATCGCGGAGGTGGCCGGGACGGGCGCGAACAACAACGTGCTGGAGGGAAACATCGCCGACACGCCGCCCAAAGTTGTCGGCGCGGCATCGAAGATCGCTTCGCATAGATCGTGGGCGCTCTCGACGCTCAGGCCGTGAGTCGTTCGTTTCGGGGGCGCGTTTCGTGGGCGGCAGGCGAGGGTTGAGTCGCTTGACGCGCGGGAAGGGCACGGTTACACTTGCCCGTCTTATTAGGCTCTGATCAAAACTCCCCGATGCAACTATGCCGCACGCGTGCGCTTGTCGCCGACTTTTTTCGGGCAGCTTTGCCGCACGACTTACTCTTGAAGATTGGATTTGAAGGTTTTGAGCACTCGCGAAAGCACGGTCGGGTTTGAGAAGGCAGAAGTTCATACGCTCGGCGCAGCAACACCCGACGCGCCCGCCGCAGCCCCGACGCCCCACCTGTCAATTCCTTCCCTGCCGGATGAGCCGCTGGTCAAGATCAGACCCCGCTCGTCGTGGGTTGCGCTCAACCTCGCAGACCTCTGGGACTACCGCGAACTGCTCTACTTTCTGACGTGGCGCGACATCAAGGTGCGCTACAAGCAGACTGCGCTCGGCGCGGCGTGGGCGATCTTGCAGCCGCTCTTTTTGATGCTCATCTTCACGCTCTTTTTCGGGCGGGTGGCGGGACTCGCCCCCGGCGGCGTGCCCTATCCGCTCTTTGCTCTCACCGGGCTGGTTCCGTGGACCTACTTCGCCAACGCCGTGACCAATAGCGGCAACAGCCTCGTCGGCAACGCCAATCTCATCACCAAAGTCTATTTCCCGCGCCTGCTGGTGCCGATGGCGGCGGTGGCGGCGGGGCTGGTCGATTTCGTTCTCTCCTTCGTGCTGCTCGTCGTGCTGATGTTTTACTACGACGTGCGTTTGACGTGGCACGTCGCCATGCTGCCCGCGCTCGTTCTCTTAACGACGCTCGCGGCGACGGGAGCCGGACTGTTGCTCTCGGCTCTGAATGTCAAGTATCGAGACATTCGTTTCGCGCTGCCTTTCATGATTCAACTGTGGCTGTTCGCTTCCTCCGTCATCGTGCCTTCGAGCGTGCTGCCGGAGCGCGGGCGTTGGCTGCTCTCGCTCAATCCGATGTCGGGCATCATCGAAGGCTATCGCGCCGCGCTGCTCGGGCATCCCTTCGATTGGACTGCGCTTTCCATCTCAACTGCAATCACGCTGGTCTTGCTCGCCTTTGCAGTCCTTGCCTTCCGGCGAATGGAGAAACAGTTCGCCGACATCATTTAGACCCGCGATGGCAACAATCATCAGAGTTGAGAATCTGGGTAAGCAATATCGCCTCGGCGGTCCTCAGGCAGCTTATTCGACTTTACGCGAAACGCTTGTCGGCGCGGCGCGTGCGCCCCTGCGTTGGGCGCAAAAGGGGAAGCGTCCGGCGGCGATGGTCTGGGCTGTGCGCGACGTGAGTTTCGAAGTGCAGCCCGGAGAGATCGTCGGCATCATCGGCAGAAACGGCGCGGGCAAGTCCACGCTCTTGAAGATGCTCTCGCGCATCACCGAACCGACGACGGGCGCAATCGACCTCTACGGGCGCGTCGGCTCCCTGCTCGAAGTCGGGACGGGGTTTCACCCGGAACTGAGCGGGCGCGAGAACATCTACCTGAACGGCGCGATCCTCGGCATGCTGCGCACGGAGATCGCGCGCAAGTTCGACGAGATCGTGGCCTTCGCCGAAGTGGAAAAGTTTATCGACACGCCCGTCAAGCATTATTCGAGCGGGATGTACCTGCGGCTCGCTTTCGCGGTGGCGGCGCATCTGGAACCGGAGATTCTGATCGTCGATGAAGTGCTGGCCGTGGGCGACGCGCGCTTCCAACGCAAGTGCCTGAACAAGATGCAGGACGTGGGACAACAGGGGCGCACCGTCCTCTTCATCTCGCATAGCATGGCGGCCATCACGCGCCTGTGCCAGCGCGCCATTCTGCTCAACGAAGGACAGGTCATCGCCGATGGTCCATCGGATCGAGTGGTGAGCACTTACCTGCATTCGGGTT
>DASWNS010000529.1:0-3537 GCA_036399115.1 Pyrinomonadaceae bacterium
CGCTCTACGATTCGCTCCACACCTACACGCGCTGGAAGCTCTCGGAAAAATACGGCAAGCAACTCGTCCCCGAAAACCAACCGATCCCCGCGCACCTCCTGGGCAACATGTGGAGCCAGACGTGGAGCAACATCTACCCGCTCCTCAAGCCTGAGAAGGGCGACGCCGGTTTCGATCTCACGAAGATACTCGTCGAGCGGAAGACGGACGCGAAGCAGATGGTGCGCTACGGCGAAGGCTTCTTCACCTCGCTCGGACTCGAACCGCTGCCGCAGACCTTCTGGGAGCGTTCGCTCTTCGTCAAGCCGCAGGACAGAGAGGTGGTCTGCCACGCGAGCGCGTGGGACCTTGACGCGCAGAAGGACGTGCGCCTCAAGATGTGCATCAAGATCACTGCGGAAGATTTCTCCGTCGTCCATCACGAACTCGGCCACAACTATTACCAGATGGCCTACGCGCCGCAGCCGACTCTGTATCAGAACAGCGCGAACGACGGCTTTCACGAAGCCATCGGCGACGCGGTGGCTCTCTCCGTCACGCCGGAATATTTGAAGAAGATCAACTTGATCAGCAAAGTGCCGGACGAGAGCGCGGACATCGGTTTGCTGCTCCGGCTCGCGCTCGACAAGGTGGCGTTTTTGCCGTTCGGTTATTTAGTTGACCAGTGGCGTTGGAAAGTGTTTTCGGGCGAGGTCACGCCGGAGAACTACAATCAGGCATGGTGGGAGTTGCGCACGAAGTATCAGGGCATCGCGCCGCCCGCACCGCGCAGCGAAGCCGACTTCGACGCGGGCGCGAAATATCACGTCCCCGCAAACACGCCCTACGCGCGCTACTTTCTCGCCGCCATTCTACAGTTTCAATTCCATCGCGCCCTCTGCCGCGAAGCGGGCTTCACGGGGCCGCTCAACCGCTGCTCGATCTACGGCAACAAGCAGGCGGGCGCGAAGTTGAAGCAGATGCTTGCGATGGGACAGAGCCGCCCCTGGCCGGAAGCGCTCAAAGCTCTGACGGGCGAGGAGAAGATGGACGCCACCGCCATCATCGACTACTTCGCCCCGCTCAAACGCTGGCTCGACGACCAGAACGCACGCCACGCGCGCCAGACGGCCTCCGTCAGGTGAGAGCGTTAGTTCAAACTTAAAGAGCAACCGCTCGACGCTTATCTCTAACCTGTGCGCCTTCGCGTGAAAATTAAATTCACGCGAAGGCGCACAGTCACAAAGAGACGCGAGATGTTTTGTCGCGCGTCGCTACCTGTTGTTCTGCTCCACCTCATACTTGACTCTCAGATAGAGCGTGAACTGCACCACCGGCTCGATCACTATCGGGTTGATCACCGCGTCGAAGCCGTCGGCATTTAAGGGGTTGAAGAAGAACGTCCTGCTCTTGCGCGCCCGCTGAATGATGTATTTGTCTTCGTCATAACTCCTCCGGCTGACATCCTCCGACTCATAGGCCGTGTAGGAGTCGTACATCTCTGTGGGGAAGTAGGCGCTGTATCGCTCGGCGAAGATTTGTGCGGGGGGCTGAAGTTTGATGGCGAGCAGTTTTTCATGCCGCGCCATCTTCTGCTTGATGATCCGCGCGGCTTCGTCCGCCAGACGGTTGTGGATGCTGCCCGTGTCACGCACGATGTAGTCAACTTTGATGAGGTCGAAGATTTTCGCCTGCGCCGCCGCGACGAGCAACTTATCGAGCAGGAGTTTATCCTCATAATGCACGGAGATATTCTTCTTTAACTCAAAGCCGACCAACTTCTCCTTCGCCACGTTGCCTTCCAACTGAAAGCCGTAAATCTTATTCTGCGCCGCGAAGTCAACGAAGAGCGCATTGCTCGCAATGCCCAGACGCTTCAAGTCGCCGGAGAACTGGCTGACCGTGGCATCCATCTTCTGATTGCACTCGGCGACGGTGACGCACTCCTGTGCGAGTCCGAAGACTGCGACGTGCTCATTGGCCTTGACGTTCATCAGCACGCTCGCCTCGACGAACATACTCGTAGCGGAGGGGGGCGCATCCTCTTTCGTCAGCACACGCTTGTTTCGTTCGTTCTGTTCGGCTCTGGCGTTACCACCGGATTGCGAGTAGCCGATATTGCCGCTGGCCTGCGAGAGGCAGACGCTCTGCCCGGCCATCATTAACAGCAACACGAATACAATTCTGCTCATCCTTATCTCCTTCAGGCTTGAGGTGAAACGCGCGACTGCACCCGTCGTAAATTCATCTGTCCGGGTACTCGTCCGAGCCTTGCACCCAGATGAATGATTGAACGTCGATCATGTCACGAGGTTTCAGATCGCTCAGGTCGCGCCGGAGCGTCTCGGCGAATGTGAGGTAGTCGGCGTAGGTGTCCCAGTTGGGGCGCGACTTGTACGGGAAGTCGAAACCGTAAGCGCGTGCGGCTGTGCGTGTGACATTCGGTTTGAGGAAGATGTGCCGGTCGGGCTGCGCGATGAAACTGAAGACCGTGACGAGCGGCCACGTCAGCACGCGCGTCTGCCTGCGCGGCAACGCATCCACCGTCTCCACCCAACGCTCAAACTTACGTTTCGCGCCGCCCGCGCCGTGCAGAAATTCGTAAAGCCCTTCGGCAAAGGCACGCGCGCCCTCCTCCGGCTTGATCGCATCACGCAGAGCCATCTTCTCGAACGAGAAGATCATGCTGTGGCGGCTGCGCTGCTCGACGCGCACCGCCCGCGCCGCGATCTCCGCAAACGCGCCCTCGCGCAGCAGACGGCGAAACTCCGCCTGCCCCAAAGCCTCCTCCCAACGCTCGTGCGACTCCCACTTGTAGTCGCGCTCCCAACTCAAGTAGGTCGCGTCGTTAAAACCCTGCGGGAAATATTTGAGGAACTTACGACGGCATCCGGCGGCGCCCGCGAAAGTCTCTCCCCTATGTGCCGCAGGGCGCGACGTTTCCTGCGCCGCGCCCTGTTTACGCGTGGACATTCTGCTTCAAACTCCTCGCTCGCTGGTTGGTGACAACCCCGCTTAATCTTCCTCTTCGCCTCTGATCCTGCCTTCGGCGCGGGCTTGTTCCACGATCTTGTGTGTGAGTTGGCCGGGGACGGGATCGTAGTGGGAGAACTCCATGTGGTAGGAGCCGCGTGCGGCGGTGATGGAGTTGAGCTTGGATTGATAGTCGAGCATCTCGGCCATCGGGACTTGCGCTTTGATGACCTGATTCTTGCCGCGCATCTCCATGCCTTGCACGCGCCCGCGCCGCGAGTTGAGGTCGCCCATGATGTCGCCGCTCGCTTCCACGGGCGCGACGACTTCCACGTCCATGATCGGCTCAAGCAGAGAGGGCTTCACTTTATCAATCGCCGCGCGAAACGCCTTGCGCCCGGCGGCGCGGAAACTGTGCTCGTCCGAGTCTACGTTGTGATAAGAACCGTCAACGAGCGTGACTCTGAAATCGACGAGCGGGTATCCGGCAATCGAGCCGGACTGCGCGGCTTCGACAATTCCTTTTTCAATCGCCGGGCGAAAGTTCTGCGGAATCGCGCCGCCGACAATCTTATCGACAAATTG
>DASWNS010000530.1:0-3965 GCA_036399115.1 Pyrinomonadaceae bacterium
TGATGCGCATCTTCGCGGGCGATAAAGTTAAAGCCCTGATGCAGCGTCTGGGGATGGAGAAGGGCGTCGCGATTGAATCCGGGATGGTGTCGAAGCGCATCGAGGCGGCGCAGAAGTCTGTCGAGGCGCGCAACTTCGAGAGCAGAAAGCACCTCCTGCAATACGACGACGTGATGAACAAGCAGCGCGAGACGATCTACGGCTTGCGCCGCCAGTTGATGGAAGTGCCAGACCAGCGCGAGTATCTCTTAGGCGACACGGGCGTCGCGCACGATCTGCTGCTCGACATGTCGCAGCAGTACATCCCGCCGACCGCCGCGCCCGACGAGTGGGACTTGGAGAACTATCGCATCCAGTTGCTCACCGTCTTCGACTTCGACGCCGAGGCCGAAGGGATCGATTTCGAATCCTCCACCGCCGAAGAGATTCAGGCGACCATCTGGGAGAAACTCAAAGCCCACTACGCCGCCAAAGAAGCGCAGATCGGCAGCGAAGCGATGCGCACTTACGAGCGCATCATCATGCTCAACATCATCGACGCGCAGTGGAAAGATCACCTGCTCTCGCTCGACCATCTGAAGCAGGGCATCGGACTCGTCGGCTACGGGCAGAAAGACCCGCTCGTCGAATACAAGAAGCAGAGCTTCGATCTCTTTCAGGCGATGCTCGACCGCATCGACACGAGCACGATCCGCTCGCTCTTCAACTTGCAGGTCGTCGCCGAACAAGCTCCCGAACAGTTGCAGCAGCAACGACGACGGCGCACCACCCCGTCTTCGCTCACGTTCACGGGGCCTAACCAGACGGCGGCAGCGGCGGGAACCGAAGACGGCAAGATCAGAACCGTCACGCGCGATCAGCCGAAAGTGGGACGCAACGACGCCTGCCCCTGCGGCTCCGGCAAGAAGTACAAGAAGTGCTGCGGCGCGTGATGCGCGTCGCAGCAGCGTCGGGGGAAGTTCTCGCGTCTCCCGGTGAAGACATAATTGATAACTGAAATGCGTTTTACTCGAATCAACCTCGCACCGTCCTTCGTCTCTCTACTCAACGCGTGCGTGTGCCTGCTGCTCTTCGGCGCAGGAGGCACACCGCACGCGCAGCTTCATGCGCAGGCCACGCCGCCGACGGCGTCCTCCTCCGGCGTCAACCTTCCGACCGATACGGCGCGCGGCATCGAACTCTACAAAGCGGCCAACTACCGCGAGGCAATCGAAGTGTTGCGCGGGGCAGTGAAGGAGCGTAGAGAGGACGGCGAGGCGTGGCTGCATCTCGGCATCGCACTGAGCCGCGCGGACGAGAACAAAGAGGCGCGCAAGGCTTTCGAGAAAGCGATCAAGTTGAAACCCGACGCCCCGCAGGCGCACATCGGCATGGCCTATCTCTTGCTCGAATCGGGCAAGCCGAAGGAGGCCGAACGCGCCGCCACACACGCCCTCACGCTCAATGCGCGCAACGCCGAAGCCCACTACGCGCTCGGCCTCATACACCTTCGCCAGAACGCTCCCGCGAAAGCGTTGGCCGAGGCCGATGCGACGCTACAACTCAACCCTACTTTCGCCGGAGCCTTACTGTTGAAGGTGGAGGCGGCAAAAGAAGCCTACGCGGCGGCATATTCCGAGCATTTTGAGAAGTTAAAAAAACTAAAGACTGTGCCCGAAGTCTCGACGGAGGAGCGTGCGGCGGTCAACAACTTGCTGAAAGAGGCGTCAGCGGCTCTGGACCGATACCTCGCGCTCTTTCCCGGCGCGCCCAACGCGACGCGACTGCGCGAAGAAGCCGAGACGCTGCGCTTTTATTCGCAGCCGCTTAACAAGAGCGGCGAGCCGTTCGCTTACCCGGTGAACGCGCTGACGACGAAGGCGCAGATTACTTCGAAGCCCGAACCGCTCTACACGGAGCAGGCGCGGCACGGTGGGATTTCAGGAACGGTGCGACTGAGGATGGTACTCGCCTTCGACGGGAAGGTGCGGCACATCCTTGTCGTGCAGGGGTTGGGAGGCGGCTTGTCGGAAATGGCCGTCGAAGCCGCGCGCAAAATTAAGTTCACTCCGGCCACCAGAGATGGTCGTCCCGTCTCTCAGTTCGTGACGATTGAATATAACTTCCACATCCGTTGAGTCGGCGTTATCGAGTCGCAGCTTATTTCACAGTCGTTTAAAACTCCTCCGACGCCGTACACTTTAACTCTCCCGTCAGGCCGAACATTTCATGAGCGCAAACATTTCTTCGACAAACCCGGTCGTGCAGGCCATCGCGGCGGGCACGGCTCCACAGACGGCTCGTTTGATGGCGGCGCGCGGGATGCTGCCGCTTGCGGCGGAAGAGTTGCTCGAAGTGCTGTTGGTGTTGCGCTCCGACGAAAATCAGGAGATCGTCGCCGCCGCCAACGAGACGCTCGACGAACAACCTGCGGAGACGCTGCTTTCAGTCGCACAGGCGGCGGAGACTTCGCCCGTCGTGCTCTCTTATCTGGCGACTCGCGACGGCGCGCCGAGAGAGGTCAGCGAAGCCGTCACCTTAAACACCGCGACGCCCGACGAAGCCATCGCCCGCATGGCTTCCGCCACCTCCGACGGCTCGCTCCTCGAACTCATCTCCGTCAATCAACAGAGACTCATCCGCGCGCCCGAGATCATCGAAGCGTTGCTCACCAATCCCGCGCGCACTAACGACGCCGAACGGCGTGCGCGCGAAACGAAGCGCGAGTTTTTCGAGAAGGAGCGCGGCGCGCAGCAGATCGCAGACGAGATGCGCGCGCGCGGCATGTCGGCTGCCGCCGAGTTCGTCGAAGCGGCGGAATCCATCGGCACCGGCTCCGGCTTAACTTACGACGATGCGTGGCTGCTCGCGCAACACATCGAAGTCTCCGACGCCGACATAGACGATTCGTGGCTGCCGCTCGAAAGGATGGAGGAGTTTTTCACGGAGAGCGAGGAACAGCGCGCCGCCAATCTCGAACGCATCATCGCCGAGACGACCGCCGAAGCCGGAGAAGTCGCGCCCGAACGCATCTCGCTCATCCGCCGCGTGATGCTGATGAGCGTCAAGGATCGCGTCAAGCTCGCCATGAAAGGCGACCGCGAGGCGCGCGGCATCCTCATCCGTGATTCAAACAAGGTCGTCGCCACGGGCGTCATCAACAACCCGCGCATCACGGACAAGGAGGTTGAAGGCATCTCCGCCATGCGCACCGTCTCCGACGAAGTGCTGCGCCTCATCGCACAGAATCGCGCCTGGGCGCGCAACTATCCGGTCATCCACAATCTTGCGCGCAACCCGCGCACGCCCATCGCCACCGCCATCAACGTCCTGCTCCGGCTCCACACCAAAGACCTCCAACACATCTCGCAGAACCGCAACGTCTCCGACGCCGTGCGCCGCCAAGCCCAACGCCTCGCCCAGACGCGCACCGGACACTAAGACAGTGACGAGTGACAGGTGACGAGTGACAAGTTAAAGATAAGTAAATCGTGAATCGTGAATCGTGAATAGTTAAAAGCAGTTCTCTCTCTATTTACGATTCACGATTCACGATTTACGTTTTTTCCCGTCACTCGTCACCTGTCACTCGTCACTCAAAAGATTTCCGAGCCTTTGCGCAGGACAGACCATGCGACATCTGTGAGGGTGTGGCTGGCTGCGCCCCACCAGAGTCCTGCGAGCACGGCGAGCGCGACGTGGCGGCCTGTGCCTTCTATCCTCGCGCCTGCTTCGATGGCCTGCCAGGCGCGCACGAGTTCGCCGAAGTCGGGCGGGGCAGCGGCAACGAGCAGCGCACGCAGGTAGATGGCAGAGACGGCGATGAGCGATAGCATCAACGCGAAATAAACGACGCGGATCAGCGTGCCGAAGATGATGCCGTGCGACCAGCGCGAACGATGGCGAAACATCACTTTGTAAGGCCACCAGATGAAACGAAACACGCCCCAGCGCGTGTATTGCCGCGACTGTATATCGAGGTCAGG
>DASWNS010000531.1:0-15041 GCA_036399115.1 Pyrinomonadaceae bacterium
CATGTCGAGGAAATGATCACCTGAAAGATTAAGCGCCAATCTTACTAAACACCGGGAAGCAGGACTGTACGTTTCAGCACCCACAATACATGATCCCGAAAATTCATCTTCTCCGCCGGAAATCTGCTATGCTGGCCGCACTTGTGAAGACTCCCGTAGAGAAGACTGCGAGCGAATGAGACACGCCACCCCCCAATTACGTGAACTGGCACGGCGTCTGTTTGCGCACGAGGCGAAGAAGTCACGAAGCCCGGCTGCTCTGGCCGGGGTGATGGAAGAATCCTGCCGTCGTTTGCACGCGCGACTCGACCCGCTCATCGGGGCCGGGGGCTTTCGTGCGCTTCTCGCCCGCGCCCTGCATCTCGCCGCAAAGGAGATCCCGTGGCTCGCCGCCGTAGGGGTTGAGGAACATCCCGCCTGCGCGCTGGAAGGCTTGCGCAACGCGGTGAAGGGACAGGATGCGGCGGCGGTGCGCGAAGCTTTTGCGCTGGTGCTGGCGAATATCATCTGGCTGCTGGTGACGTTTATCGGGGAAGACATTGCGTTCGGATTAGTGAAGGAAGTGTGGCCGGAGGCCGAAAAAGTTTCCACCTCAGAAGAGGGAAATAGATAGATGAGTAAGAACGGGAAAGTAACTATCGAGAGACTGCCGACGGGTGTGCCCCGGCTCGACGACGTGCTCGGCGGGGGCGTGCCGGAGTTTTCCTTCAACCTGATCGCGGGCGACCCCGGATCGGGCAAAACTACGCTCACGCACCAGATCATCTTCGCCAACGCCACCGAAGAAAGACCGGCCATCTACTTCACCATCCTCGGCGAGCCTGCGCTCAAGATGCTCCGCTACCAGCAACAGTTCACCTTCTTCGACATGGCGAAGGTGAATAAGGCCATCCATTTCATCAACCTCAGCCAGGAGGCGATGGAGAAGGATTTGAGCAAGGTGTTGGAAACCATCGTCGGCCACGTCGAGCGCATCAACCCGGCCATCGTGGTGGTGGATTCCTTCCGCACGCTCGTGCGGGTGACCAACGTCTCGGAGCCGGGGCAGATGCACCTCTCCGAGTTCGTGCAGCGTCTCGCCATGCACCTGACGAGTTGGCAGGTGACATCGTTTTTGATCGGCGAGTACGAGGAACAGGAGATGCGCGAGAACCCCGTCTTCACGATGGCCGACGGCATCGTAGTGCTCACGCAGAGCGTGGATCGTAACTCGATGGTGCGTAAGCTGAGGGTGCCGAAGATGCGCGGCCAATCGCCGCAGCCCGGCTTGCACTCCGCGCGCATCAACGACGACGGAGTGCAAATCTACCCGCGCATGATCAAGCCGGTCGTAGACTCGCAGCAGGAGAACCTTCCTTCCAGAATGATCTCGACCGGCATCTCCGGCTTAGACGAGATGCTCGGCGGCGGCACGCTGACCGGGAACGCCATCCTCATCGCAGGCCCGGCCGGGGCGGGTAAGACGACGACGGCCATCCAGTTCATCAATGAGGGGGTGACGCAGGGCGAACCCGGCGTGATGGCGCTCTTCGAGGAGACGACGCCGAAGTATCTGGATCAGGCCAAGAGTTTCGGTTTCGATCTGGAGAAGATGTGCGAGCAGGGCTTGCTGGAGATGGTCTATATCCGCCCGCTCGACCTCTCGGTGGACGAAATGCTCTACGCGATTCAGGAGGCGGTGGATCGGGTGGGAGCCAAGCGCGTCGTGATGGATTCGATTTCGGCACTTCAGGCCGCGCTCGCGCCCACGTTCGAGCAGGACTTCCGCGAGTCGCTCTACCGGCTCTTAGGCGCGATGACCGGCGTTGGCATCACCGTCATGATGACCGTCGAGTTGACGGAGAACTACAACGAACTGCGCTTCACCCCGCACATCGTCTCCTTCCTGACGCACGACATCGTGCTGCAACGCTACATCGAGATGGAAGGCCAGTTGCGGCGGATGATCACGGTGGTGAAGACGCGCGGCAGGAAGCACAGCAGCGACCTACGTTCTTACGAGGTGACGGGGAAAGGCATCGTCGTGGGTGAGGTCTTGAAACAGTATCGCGGACTCATCACCTCAGTCCCCGAACTACGGGAAGCGGTCGAGCCTCTGGCGCGGCGCGGGTTGACCGATCAGGAGGCGATGGTGTTTCAGACTTTGCGTGAGTCGGGCGACGCCCTCTTCACAGACCTGTCGAAGGGGACGAAGCTCAAACGCGCGGAACTGACGCGCTCGCTCGAACGTCTGGTGTCGCTCGGCTTCGCCAAAAAAGTGAAGCGGAAGGGCGAGACGGTTTACAGGCAGACTGACGAACAGAAGAACGATTAGCTTCCTCTCTCACTAAGATTCACAGACGCCTTTTCCGCACTCTCGCTTCCTCAGATTCGCCCGGCGAGATGGGCGACAATCGCAACCAGATTTGACGGCTCCACGGGTTTCGAGATGTGCACCTGGAACCCTGCCGAGAGCACGCGTTCGCGGTCGCCTTCCGTGGTATAAGCCGTCAGGGCAGCCGCCGGAATCTTGCGCCCGAGTTCACGCACGGAGGCGCGCACCTGACGGATCAATTCGTAACCATCCTCGCCCGGCATCCCGATATCGCTCAACAGGACGTGGGGCTTAGATCGCGCGAGGGCGTCGAGCGCCTGACGCGCAGAGGCCACCGCAGTAACTTTCGCTCCACATTGTTCGAGCACAAAGGCGAGCAGTTCGCGCGTGTCGTCTTCGTCGTCCACAACCAGCACATGTAAGCCTTCGAGCGACCCCGAGCACTCGAATGCGCCCTTCACGTCTTTAGTCTTTTCGGCAGACCGCTGCGCATCACCCGTTTCCGACTGGCCGAGTGTGAGCGGAAGCTCGACGGTGAAGGTCGCCCCCTGCCCTTCGCCCCTGCTCTCCGCACGCACCGTGCCGCCGTGAAGTTCCACGAGATGACGCACGATGGCAAGGCCGAGGCCGAGGCCGCCGGACGTTCTCGTCGTCCCACTGTCGGCCTGACGGAAGCGGTCGAAGACGTGCGGCAGGAATTCCGGGCTGATGCCCTGCCCGGTGTCGCTCACGCTGAGCCAGACGAGTGCATCAGTGCTTTCAAGGCGGACTTCGACCGACCCGCCCTCGGGCGTGAACTTAACGGCGTTGGTCAGCAAATTCGACACCACCTGATGCAGGCGTTTCTGATCGCCGCTGAACCGAGTCGGCTTAGAATCGAGCGCACACTTAATCTGAATGCCTTTGGCGAGAGCCGCCGGGCGCACGGCATCTACGGCGGTCTTGATAACCGACTCGGGTTCGAACGGCTGAACCTCAAGCCGGAGTTTGCCCGCGATGATGCGCGAAACGTCCAGCATGTCTTCGATAAGTCGCACCTGCGCCTCGGCGTTGCGCTCGATGATTTCGAGCGCGTGGGCGGAGACGGCCTCGTCCAGCTTCGTCGTGCGCAGCATCCGCGACCAACCGAGCATCGCCGTCAGCGGCGTGCGCAATTCGTGCGAGAGCGTCGCCAGAAACTCATCCTTGGCCTGATTAGCTTCTTCCGCTTCGTCGCGCGCCTCCTGCTCACGTACCGCGGCCATGAGGAGGCGACTGTTGATCTCTCGCAGCGTCTCGAATTTCTTACCGTTTAGCTCGCCGTGCCTGCGCTTGACGCCATTCCACGCGTAGGGTTTCGCGCTCACTCGCTTTCCTCCCAGTTCGGTAGTGAGCAGCCGGTCGAACTCTCCCTTGACCAACTCGTAACATTCGCAAGCCGCCAGTTCGAGTCCCTCGCGGTCGGCCACATGAATGAGGCCACGGGTGTAGCCGATCACGCCTTCATCCTGTAGTTCGAGCGCGGCCTCGGTGACACCGGCGCGCCGGACGCCCATGATTCCGGCGAGCAGTTCCTGCGTGCATTTAAACTCGTCCCCGTCCACGCGATCATGGACTGCCAGCAGCCAACGCGCCAGCCCGTGCTTCAGTTTGTGCAGGCGGCTACAGGCGGCGGCTTGTGAAGTCTGTGTCAGGAGCGCCTGCGTGTAGAGATGCAGGAGATCGCGGAGCGCGCCGCTTTCGTCGCACTCCCGTCTAAACACTTCCGCCTTGATCCTCACCGCGCCGCCCCCGACCTGCACGACGGCTTGATTGGAGGTTGTGTTGCCTCCGAGGAACAAGGGCAAGCCGATTATTCCTTCCCGGCCTACGATCCCGACCGCGACCGTGCCGCCGCTCTCCATCAGCGCCATCAGGCAGACGACCGAGTTGACGGGAAAATAAGCGTACCTGATCGTCTCGTCGGGTTCGTGCAGGACTTCGCCGAGCCGGAGTTCGACATATTCCAGATGTGGCAGCAGGCGTTCATACCCATCTTCGGGAAGAGCAGCCAGCAGATTGTTGCCGAGCGACAAGCGGGGCGAGATGGTCGTTGACATAATGAACCTCTGATCTTTGTCGGGTTGGGGTGAAGTAAGTGGTGAAGAGAGAGCTTGTGGGGAAGCTCAATCCGTGTCCAGCGAATGGTAAAACTTCTTAACCCCGGGTCTAGTAGGGACGCACTATATCACAGGAGGCTGCGGTTCAGCCCATCCGGCTCGAAGTGACGCTCTTGGAAAGACGAGGAGTTGCGTTTCATGGATAGACCTGTCGAGTAGAATTGAGAGAGCACAACGGATGAACAATACCCGGATGGCTACTCTCGCCACACTCGCCTGATCTCTAAATCGCCGCTCGCGCCCCGCGCGCTTCCCGTTCGTAAACGTACAGACGGCTCTCGTGAGGGCTACGTATAGTCAATTTCCCCTACTTATAAACTTTAATGAAGACGCTGGTCAGACGATGACGACCAGCGCCGCGCGGTGTCTTGAAGTACGTGCGGGTCAATGCGTCCGGCCTTTTACGAACTCGACCACGGAAGCATGCCCGCGAGTTAAGGCGTACAAGGATGGACGCCGCACCGAACTGGCAGGGAGGAAAGTTTTGCGATGGAAACGCACACAACCGAACGAATGACGGATAGAGATTTCAGGCGGCTCCTGGAGTCGGGGCGGCATACGAAGACGACCTGCCCGGGGTGCGGGCAATCATGGCTCATCTTAGGCGTAGGCAGACATGACACGCACACTTGCAAGGCGTGCGGCCACGGATTTCGCCTCACAGCCTCTTCGCGTCAGGGACACGCTCCGCGTCAGGGCGATTAAAGCAAAGCGACAAACGGAAGCCCCAACTACCATCCCGGCGGGTATACAACAGGGACGGCTCGATGCAGAGAAGGTTAGAAACAGGAGGAGTGATAAGACATGGAGCCATTTGACGTAACGCGTATCCGCGAAGACTTTCCCGTTCTGAAGCGAGAGGTGCAGGGCAAGCCGCTCGTCTATCTCGACAACGCCGCGACCAGCCAGAAACCGCAGGCGATGATCAGCCGTCTGAGCGAACTGTATTCGCACGAGTATGCGCGCGTCGAAGAGGGACACACGCTCAGCCGGGAGGCGACGGAAATCTTCGAGGGCACGCGCGCGAAGGTCGCCAAGCTCATCAACGCCGCCGAAGCGCGCGAGATCGTCTTCTGTCGCGGTGCGACCGAAGCTCTCAACCTCGTCTCGCGCTGCTTCGAGCAGGACTCTTTGCAGGCGGGCGATGAGGTGCCTCATCTCGTTCGTCGTCGAAGGTAAGAAACCGAAAGAGGTCGAGAAGGCACTCGATGCTGAGGGCATCGCAGTCTGCGCGGGCAAACTCGCTGCCGAACCGCTGCTCAAGGCGCTCGGCGCTGACGAGGCTGTGCGAGCGTCCTTCATGTTCTACAACACGCGACAGGCTGACGCGCAGATTTTGTCTCGGCACATCGTATGTCACAGCACTGGTCAGGTATCCGAGCGCCACTTTCATCAGTTCTATCGTGACCCACTCGCCCGCGCAGCGGTGGTGTCTGAGATAGTCGCCGCCGCCCTGCGGAATCAACTCGAAGGGGCTTACCCCTCGCCCGCGAAAGCGTTCGGGACGGAACTCTCCAGGCTGCTCCCAGAGCCGCCCGTCGTGGTCGGTTCCGTAGAGGTCTAACATCACCGACCTGCCTTTCGGGAAGCGGTATCCTCTCCACTCGAACTCCCGTCTGACGATGGCGGCGATGAAGGGGAAGAAAGGGTAAAAGCGGCGAACTTCCTGCACGAACAACTCGTCGTAACCCTCTTCGCCCGACAAGAGTTGCTCTCGGCTCTCCGGGTGTTCATGCAGCGCGAGAGCCAGGAAGGTGATAAACCGCGCGACAGCATGAGCCGGGTTTCAAAGATGTCGGAGCGATAGCGCCTGAACCTTTTCGCCGTAAAGTTGTACCCTTCAAGAAACAGCGCCAGCGAGCTGTCAGGACTTTTGTCGCGCGGAATCTGCGCCATTGAACCCTCCCACTACCTTCCATAACATAAAGGTATGGACAGACCGATTTCATCTGTAAGGAAGAAGTTTCGCTCAGTTGTTGTGATAAGTTTACGAACAATCCGATCAATAACACCATGACGCACGGCTGATGAAGCCGCAATAGAAACCTGTCGATGCGACCGGAGATGGCAGTGGCAGCGAGCACACAGCAGGGGAAGATCGAGAGCCGATGGATTACGGTCGGCGGCTTGAGGATGCACGCGCGAGTCTCCGTCAACCTGCCTCCAGCGTCGGCGTGCGATGTGCCCGTCGTGCTCGTGCACGGGCTGGTCGTCTCCAGCCTCTACATGGTGCCCACGGCAGAACGACTCGCGCCTTTCTTCCGCGTGTTCGCCCCTGACCTGCCCGGCTTCGGCAAGAGCGACAAGCCCGCTCGCGCGCTGAACGTGCCGGAACTGGCCGGTGCGCTTGTCGCGTGGATGGACGCGGCGGGACTCGTTCAAGCCGTTCTCGTCGGCAACTCGCTCGGGTGTCAGGTTATCGCCCACGTGGCGGCACACAGTCCGCAGAGGGTAGCGGGCTTGGTGCTGGCCGGGCCGACGGTTGACCCCGCAGGGCGCACCCTCAGCGAGCAGTTCAAGCGCCTGTTGCTTGACGCCCCCCATGAGCGATTCTCGATCCTGTTTGCAGAGTTGCGCGGCCTCTCTCAAGCGGGGATCAAGAGATCTTGGCAGACAGCCCGACTCGAACTCGAAGATCACATCGAGGAGCAGCTACCGCACATCCGTGCGCCCGCGCTCGTGGTTCGCGGCACGAGGGACCCGGTAGTGCCGCAGGAGTGGGCTGAACAGGCTGTCAGGTTGCTGCCACGCGGGCGTCTGGCGGTTGTTGCGGGAGGCCCTCATGGCCTCAACTACACGACGCCCGACGAGTTAGCCCGGCTGATACGCGAGTTCATCGAGAGGGATGTTTCTCCGGCCTGCGATGCAGCGGGCATACAGGGAGAATGAAGATGATACTTTCACCCTCGCGGTTCAAAGTCACCCGACGAAGGGCTGCGTGCGTTACAAGTTTCGACAACCGACAAGGAGGGTATTGATGAGACATCCATTCGAAAGTATCCCGCGCGGCGTGCGTGGGCGGCTGTTGCTTCCGCTGCTCGCCGCCACGCTACTCATTCTGGTGATCTGGGTCGTCATGGTCAGCCCGATGTCGAACGAGCGTGCGCCGCTGAGCGTCTCGTCCTTCGGCATGGCGGGCAGCCTTGAGCGGGCGCGCGAGATGATGGCTTCGTGGGATGAAAGAGCGCGCCTGAGTGGTGTCTTCGGCATCGGGTTCGACTTCCTTCAACTGGTAGTTTATTCGACGACCGTTGCGATGGCCTGTGCGTGGGTCGCGCAGTCATTTCGGGAGAATGGTCACAGGGGGTTGAGTTCTATCGGGGTGCTGCTCGCGTGGGGGCAGTGGTTAGCGGTCATCTGCGGAACCGTGCAGAACGCCGTCATGATGTCATTGCTGCTGGGATCGGGTAGCGAGGCATGGCTCGGAATCTCCTACTGGAGTACGCTCCTGAAGCTGTTGCTGCTGATCCTTGGTCCCGCTTATGCGCTGGCTGGTTGGTTAAGATTACGTTGGACGGGATTTGCAATTCCGCGCCTTCCCGAAGTCGGTTAGAACTCTTTATGCCGGGGCAGTCAGCCGGGCGAGTAGATTCTTCAACTGGTCTGGGTCTTCCAGGTAAGTGACCCAGTCGTTGCCGCCGACGTTGACGTTCGTGCCTTCCACGTCTGCCCCGTACTTCTCCGCCATCACCACCAGCGGCGTGTGGCCGTTACGCTCCGCATGGGTGCGGATGCGCCGCCCCGTGCCGAGCGCCTCTTCCAGCGAGACGCCGACCGTGTCCACCAGAATCAAGTCCGCGCGCAGGCCGCCGCTCACTCTGTCCAAGGCGTCTTCCTCGTCCAGCGCGATGATGATGCGGTAGCCGTACCTCTGCAAATTGCTCTTGAGTATGGGGCGTGTGTCGTCGTCCGCTTCGAGGAGAAAGATGATTGGTTGATTTTTTAATTCTTCGGTCATACTGCCCTGCCCCTGACTTCAAAAGAGACTCTGACACGCAACTCCTGGGGAGAGCTACTCAATCCATGTCGTCACGTCGGCTTAACCGACTAAGCGGTCGAACTCGTCCTTCACGATCTGGTAGCACTCGCAGGTGAACTCTTCCAGCCCCGCCCGGTCCAGTATCGTAATCTGACCTCGCCGGTAACTGATGTACTCTTCGGCTTGCAGGATGAGTGCGGCTTCGGTCACGCCCGCACGCCGGATGCCGAGCATCAAGGCGAGGAACTCCTGCGTGAACGGCAACTCTTCGCAATGGCACCTGTCATGGCTCATCAACAACCAGCGCGCGAGTCGCTCCCCGATTGAGTGGAGCCGGTTACAGGCGGCGATTTGACCCGTCTGCAACAGCAACATTTGCAGGTAGCGCAACAATGAATCGTGCAACGCGCCGCCGCGCTTGAACTCTTCTTTCAAGACGCCGGTTTTCACCCGCAGCGCACCGTCGGGAATCTGCACCATCGCTTCGTGCGGCGAGCGGTCGACGCCTAACATGGCAGAGACGCCGACCATCCCCTCGTACCCGGTGATGCCGATCTCGACGCTCGACCCGTCGGAGAGTTGCGAGATTAGAGAAACCATCGAGCCTAAAGGGAAATAGACGTAATCCATCGCTCCCCCGGCGTCGTAGAGAACCTGGCTGTGACGGAGTTCGATGGGCTCTAAATGTGCGCTCAGGCGTTGATAATCCTCTGCGGGCAGGGCGGCGAGGATGTGGTTTTGGTTTTGCGGGCGTAGTGCTTCTGACATCAGGACTTTCTCTTTCATGCGACGGTCGCGTGTGAAAAGGCAGCAGACGGCACGAGGAGAAGGACATAAATCTCTTCCGGATGTCGAATGTTGAGTTGGGAAATAACCGGGAGTAGCTAACGTGAGCAGTATAACATCAACTGCGCGCTTGCCACCCGATACCGTACGGAAAGCACCGGAGGAGCACGAATCTCCCCGGCGACATTCACCCGCCGATTAACTTTCCGTAGGCAATGGAACCATATATTTTTATGATTCCGCGCTATGATTGTTGAAAAAAATGATTGAGTCAGAGCGCGGAGCAGTCAGCGTCTCCGACTGCACGGAGTTGGAAGCGCAAGCCAGCGAGCGTCAGACCGTCAACCGGAAAGGGTTTGACACCTTCGTCTCTCTAACCCACAACCGACGCGACTCGACAGCTAGCTCATCTCGTACCAAGTCGTACAGACAATCAACGCCGCTCGCCGCTATAAATCATCTTGCTTAACGAGCAAGGGAAAGCAGTGCAGGGCTGCCGGGTAGGTCGCACATAGTTGTCGCCCCCGATGGGCCTACTGCATCACACGCGCCGTACCCGACACAGGCTGCCGACAGACGACTCCCTCCATGATGCAGAACTCTAAAATTCGCGTCCTCTTCGCTGACGATCACGAAGACATCCGCCTGTTGGTGACGACCCTGCTCGGCGCGTCCGGCTATCAGGTCGTCACCGCGAGCGACTGCGCGAGTTCGACCGCGACACGCCGGTTGTCTTCTTCTCCGGCGAAGCCTTCGAATCCGACAGGCAGGGGGCGCTCAGTGTGGGCGCGCAGGGCTACGTCGAGAAGCCCAACGTCTCGGCCTTGCCGCGAGCTATCGCAAGCGTCCTGCGTACCGCGTCGCAAGCACACTAAACTCGAAGCATAATTTTAAGTTTGAATGTTGTAAGACTGTTCGGACTTCAAGCCTGTAGCAGGCGGGATACTCTCGCCGTTAAATCGTCGGCCAGACCCAGTCCCGTTTTCACCAATCCCTGCGCGCCGACCGTGATGACTTGCGACTCGGTGAGCGAACTGGATGCGGTGGCAAAGAGGATCGGGGTGTCGCGGTCGAAGGCTCTGAGCATCAGGCATAGTTCGAGTCCTGTCCCGTCCGGCAGGTGGTAATCCAAAAGGTAGAGGTCGAACCGCTCGGCGGTGGCGCGTTTCAGGGCGTCGGCCATGCTGTAAGCGGACGTTACTTCGTAGTCCTTCAGGATGATCGAGATGAGTTCACAATTGTCGGAGTGGTCGTCAACACAGAGGATCCGTTTTTTAGTTGGGGGCAAACATTAGTCCTTCCTCATAACAGACGGCGTTACGAGGCGGCGCAATGTTATGTGCGCCCATATTGCGCCTCATTTGTGAAGAATACAAGGGACGGGTTTTGGATGCCCTACAGATCGAGCCGGGAGGGACGTTAAAGTCAGCATGAATCACAACGAGCAGTTACTACGGAAGGCAGCGATTTACGGGGCTATACTTTTGACGATCATCTTCACCACTTTACTGTGGAAGGGGTAATCAGCACTTATGCAGGTCGAAGCCCGAACAGACGCGAGGTAGGGTTGCAAGAACTTTCAGACGACACAAGATATCGAGGCGGCAGATGACGCTTCAACTCAACCAATTGCGGCCAAAATATTTTTTGTGACATTACCGTTCCGGGATCTAGAGAAAGAGCATCGGCTGATTCACCATAGATGGAGCGCACCCCGGCGCGGTCGTCTTCACCCAACTCGCGTCCGGGAAAATGGCTTCTCCCCGTGCCGTCGTTAATCGCCTGTCCCTCCCGCATGATGGCGCCGTGCACGGCTGAATGATCCAGCCCGAGCAGGTGTCCCACTTCATGCGTGAGGGTGGATTCAAGGTCGTATGTGCCGGGGCTGCCATCGGTCGAAAACTTCTGCCGTGCGTTGATGATGATGTCGGCCTCGCTGATCTCTCCCGTGCGGCGGTCGAAGAAAAGCTTCGTGTAGCCGATGAGCGCGCCCGAGAAGAACGAACTATTCTCCGGCGTGTCCGCGACGGTGATGAGATTGATGCGGTCGCCGTTGCGCCGTGCGCTCGCCGACTGCTCAGGCGTCAAGTTCGTGACGAAACGGACGCCCGAAGCCTGCTCCCAACGTCGGAGCGAGCGGCGTACGGCGCCCTCCACGTCGCTCCCCGCTTTGATGTTCGCGGGCGGCGTCAAGATAGACGTGGACAGATAAACGGGGATGTCTCGACGCCGCCAACTCATTGCCACCGTCCTGCTATCGTCTGTGTAGAAGTGTGTGTAGGGCAAAGCCCATCCAGCGCCGCCGCACACCAGTGCCACGGCGCACATAAATGTGAACCACAGTTTGCGCATCTGATTGTCTAAAGCCGAGTTGAGGAGACTTGCGGGAGGGTCAGTTTTGACTATGCAGCTTTCTTTCCCGCCCCTGAAATTCTTTCATCCGTCGCAGAAGAGCCGGGGCGCTGACCGTTGGCCTCACCCCACGGCCTGCCCTCGCAGACGCAGGCTGACATGCGCTTGAACGCGCCCGCTGTCGCACCAGCCTCGGGTGCGTAAACACTCGCCCCGCACTCTTTACAAATACCGATCTTCGTATAACCGGGGACACCCCCCTGTTCTTTACTCACGACCCACTCCTTATTCATTACCCTGCAATCGGGGGCACACTTCCGGCGACCTTTACTCTCTCTTAACCTGTGCGCCCCGACGCCCTTGAAATCAAAGGGAACCGGATTCACCCGATCCGGCACCCCGCACAAATTCACTCCGAGATCACTCAAAGAAGGATTTATCTAACATTGCTTTAGATGTCCGGTGAGACGCGTCTGTTGTACGGTTGCGTACAAGTCGCTGGGTGAATAGGGGACGACGGGCAGTTGGCTTCACCGGAAGCGCGGGAAACTTTTACGTAGAGAGACAGGTGGAAGAGAGACGGTTGATGTCTGCTAATTCAATCAAATTAGTAACAAAACCGTTACCCGCCGTGTTGTGTGCGCATCCGAACAAACAGCTCGCCGCATTGCATGTATTCTATGTTTACCGAATCCAATCTAGGCACGGCACCCTGTCCGGCAGGGGCGTGAATGAAATTTCAGTCACAGGTAGTAGGGATTTACAAGGAGGGGAAATTCATGAAGCAGAAACTAGGGCTGGTGCTGGCATTGATGCTGGTGGCAGGCGCGAGCGCGATGTTGGTGGCGCAGAGCCAGACCGGCACGCAGACAGGTACACAGACAGGTACACAGGCGGGTGCTCAAGGCAACAGGAGTGGCACACAGACTAACGCGAACACAGGCGCGAGCGGGTCGCAGAACATGACCGGTTCGACGCAGAGCAACGGTGCTACGTCAACCGGCCAGGGACAGACCGGCACCACCGGAGCGGGAGCGACGGGGACGGGCACGATGGGCACGCAGGGAACGACCGGCAGCGGCGCTGGCGCATCCGGCTCGCGGATGGGTCAAGGCGGACAGACCGGCAGCCAGAACAACGGCATGGGAACGTCCGGCGCGGGCGGCGGCAATTTGGGCACCACCGGCGGCGGGCAGACCGGCACGGGCGGCACGACCGGCGGCGGTATGACCGGCAGCGGCATGGACGCAATGGGCACGACTGGCGCTGGCGCGCAGGGCACCGATGATCTGGGTGGCGGCACGACGGGTCGGAATAGAATGTTCAAACACTAATTCGCGCCGCATGGCAGCGATGCCAGCGGTGCCAGCGTTGATAGAGCGGGGCGGCATCCGAGCCACACTTTAGCGCCCTGCCACAGACCTACATCAACGCGCAGGCTCAGGCTAACAATGCGCGAAGGGCAGCCGAATCAAACATCGGCTGCCCTTCGCGCATTGCGGCTTTTTTCGTCTCAAGCGGTCGCCGTGGAAGCTTTCGCCGCCCACAGGCCGACGACATTATCATCCACCGCCCCCGTTGTGAGCCGCACTGTACTCACGCGCCGCCGCTTCGTCAACGAGGGCGATGAAACGCTGCACCAGACTTTCGCTCTCCGCCGGAGAGGAAGTGGCGGCTGACATCTGGGTCACGTAAGCGTCCGCCGTCAGATTCAGCCCCGGGTCGTTCAAGAGCAACGCGAGCAGTGTATCGGACACGACGAAACGCGCGTCCGCAGCGACCTTCGTACTGTCAGTCGCCCGCGCTTTCGGGTCGCCGTTGAGCAGGGCTACGGTGAGCGGCGCGAATTCGCTCAGGTGCCCCTCGTTGGCCGCTTCGAGCCGGCTCGTCACCGGATAGACGACGCGCACGTCGCGCTCGGTCGCGCGGAAATCGGGCGCGGCATTAACGACGCCGAGCGTGGCCGGCAGGAAGAGCGGATCGCCCGTGCGCGTATTGAGCGTGTAGTAGATTTCTGGCCGGAACAAACGACCTGAGTTACAGGCGGCGATGACGCAGAGGCGAAGCCCCGCGTCCGCAAGTTGCTGCTGTAGCCCGCCGACGGAGATGTACGAGCGCGGCACACGCGGCGCGCTGCTCGCCTGAAGCTTCAGGCCGTGCCCGTTCGTCCCATGCACTTCGAGAATCAGCGTCTCGATTCGTCGCCCGGGATGCGCGCGGTTATACGCACGCACCTGCGCCAGCAGGTCGCGCCAGTCCGCGCCTTCGAAGTAGGCGAAGCCGAGACGCTCATAGAAGCGCCGGTTGGCGGGGGCGCTGAAATCCGGGCTAAAGATGACGCCTATGCCGCGCCCGATCTCAGCCAGCCGTTCGAACCGCACACTGCGCGGCCTGACTTCCGGTGTGGCGGTCGCCGCATGCGTCTCGACGGAAACCGCCGTTGACCGCTCCGCAAGCGCAGCGGGCGGCGGCACACGACCGAAATGTCCCACCTGACGCACGAGCGCAAACACGCCGCACAGGATCAACGCCGACACAAGCGTCGCCCCGTAGAGAAGTCCTCTCTGTTTTCGTATCGCCGCCATGAAATGAGTCATATCCGCCAACTCCCAATAAGGGAATAGCAAGTCTAGCCCGCCAACCTGCCTTCGTCTGTACATGCGCGGACACACGCAGGAAATGGCTTGAACGGGGCGACAACGGCACAAGTGACGATTATCTAGCGACAGCTTTGCCCGACAATTAAGGTTTAACCACAAGCTGCTGGTTGTACACTGATCATCGCCCGCAATATAGAATGTCGATTTTGAATTGTCGGGCAAAGTTGTGCCCCTCCGTCGCTTGACCACCGACACGATCTGTGGCGATCATCGTTGGCATGAAGAAATCCCTGAAGACCTCGCTGATCGTCATCGCGCTGGCGTTGCTCGCCTGCCTCGTCTGGCTCGGATTGCGACCGGACGCGCCGGACGCGCCGGTTGGGGCGAGCGTCCCGGAAACGGCACGAGGGCTGTCGTTCGAGGTGCATGTCGAGAAGCCACGCCTCAACCGGTTCCTCTTCGGAATCCTCCCGACCAAACTGGAGGATAAGCTATTCGGGAGCGGGGAACTGCGTTTCGACCACGCAAGCCCCGGCGCAGGGATCGGCAGCATCGGACACAACCGCCTCGAACTCCGCGCCGACGGCTGGCACCTCCTCATGGAAACCGACGGCGAAGGGAAGGTCGCACCGGGGACGAGCCTCGTCTTCCCGATCCTGCTCGCAGAGAGGCAGCGGACGTTGCGCTGCCGGCCCGCAGATCGTGCCACCGGGTATCTCGACGCCGCCACGCGTGCAGGCTCCGACGTGCTCGACGGTCGCTTCCTCGTCGAACTCGCCACCTGTGAGAATGCCGAGACGGGAAAGGTCATCGAGTGGCCGCAGGCACCGCTCACCGTACGCGGGAGTTTTGCTGGCCTGCCACACGGCCAT
>DASWNS010000532.1:0-12532 GCA_036399115.1 Pyrinomonadaceae bacterium
TGTCACGAATGTCTGCTTCATGGTGACGGAGCCGCCCCAATTGAAGGTAGTTCTGGCGACGGTCGAGGTTTGAGTAGGAACTGCCGTCGTCAGCAGCGGCGCGCCGAGGAGAGTGTTC
Source organism: Pyrinomonadaceae bacterium (assembly GCA_036399115.1). GTDB lineage: Bacteria > Acidobacteriota > Blastocatellia > Pyrinomonadales > Pyrinomonadaceae > JAIVJZ01. Next base: position 119 of record DASWNS010000532.1, read on the forward strand.
GCGGAGAGGTCTGTGCGGACGAGTCTGGCGAGGCGCATCGCCCCTTCGAGGTTAACCTGACCCGCGCCCTGTTCGAGGTTGTTGTAACCCGCGAGCGGTTGGGCGGTGTACTGGAGAATCGCCTTGACGAGGTTGGGCGTCAGGCCGGGGTTAGCTTGCAGCAGGAGTGCCGCCGCGCCGGAAACCACCGGGGTCGCCATTGACGTGCCCGACAGGTACATCTGCTCTTTGATCACACTCCCGCTGACGTTGGCGTCGAGTTGGGGATTATTCGTGACGAGGTAGTTGCTCGCCGACTGTGCTTCGATAATCTTGTTGCCGGGCGCAACGAGGTCGGGCTTGACGAGATTGTCGTAGTGGCGCACGCCCGCGAGGTCTGTGTAGTAGCTGCGGGTCGGGCCGCGCGAACTGTACGTCGTCACCACGTCGTCCGTGCGGGCATCGGTGCCGAAGCTGTTCGACGCGCCGACCGTGATGACCGAAGGTTCGTTGCCGGGGCTGTGAATCTGTCCGTACAGCTTAGTCCCGTTTGCGTCTCTACCCTCGTTACCCGCCGCTGCGACGACCACGATCCCTGCGTCCACGAGTTTACGCGCGGCCTTGCAGATGGCGTCGTTGCGGTAGGAGTCTACGGCAGCAGTGCCGAGGCTCAGGTTCACAACGCGGATGTTGTGAGCCGTGCGGTTCGTATAAACCCAATCCAGAGCGGCGAGCAGCGCAGAGGTGCTGCCCTTGCCCATGCCGTCGAGCACACGTAGATTCAGGATGTTGGCGTTTGGCGCGATGCCGAGGTAAGCACCCTGTGCCACCATCGGGTTGGCGGCGGCTATAGACGCGACGTGTGTGCCATGCCCGTAGGGGTCTGCGGTCGTGCCGGAGTCGGTGAAGTCCACGCTCGCGGGGATGCGTATGCCGCCGCCCGACGCTTGCATAAATGAGACGTGGCTCTGATAGATACCTGAGTCGATAACGGCGATGCCGATGTCTGTGCCGTTATATTCGTTTGAGGTGCCTGTCATCTTGCGTGCGGCGTCAGCGCCGGTGGTGAGCGAGATGTGGCCGAGGGATCGAACCTCACGATCCAGAGAGACGTAGGCGAACTCATTCTGCATCGCCAGCAATTCCGCGACGCGGGCGGGCACTTCGATGGCGCGCATGTCGAAGTTCTGATAGTTGCGCTTGACGTTCGCCCCGAACGCACGCACAAGGCCGTCGTGTGAGGTGCTCCACGCTCCGGCAGATTGTAAGACGACCATGACGCGCTGATCGGGATTTCGCCTGGCGCGCTCCCTTAGGTCGGGAGAGACTTTCTCCGTTTTAACTTCGGCGTTCGTTTCCCTAGCCATGCTGCTGGCGAGAGGGCTAAGGCTCATTAGCCCCGTGCACGCGGCCAAAAACAAGGCCAGTGCCGCCGCACGCATAATTAGTATACGTCGTTTGTTTTTATTCATTTTGTCCTTCGGGAACTCCCACTGCCGTGCTCCTGTCGAGGAGTTTAGGCTGGTAAGTGCGTGCCCGCTCCCGTTTTCACAGAGAGGAGGCTCTTGTCGGTGACTTGATAGTTAAAGAGCGTGCCCGATAAAGGTCAGGTCGGCAAAGTTAGAGCGAGCGGCGTGCCAGAAGCCGGGAATGTGGAATGCGCGAAAACATTAGCTTTTCGGCATACACGGTGTTAGCTGGAGGAAAGGTGGCTGAGCAGACTGACTGATTCGGCGAATCTCAATGATTGCTCAAGTCATTATGAATCTGTCGGAGAGTCATTTTGTGATTCGAATGGCTTCGCAGGTTAATTCGACATAAGTGTTAGTGAGGATTAGGCAACGCAAATTTTAATGTTGACTGTTGGGGTCGCGCAGCCGCGTGAATCTGAGATTGCGGATCACCGGATTGCTGAGGTCGAAGCCCAAGACCTTTCCGGCCTTGTCACGCAGGAAGCGCACCGTCTGCCTGCCTCGTTGAAAGGTGTCGCGGTAGACCGGTTTAAATTCCGCACCCCCGAGCGGCGAATGTTTCAGACTCATCACCAGTCCGTTTTCTTTGACCGTCAACTGGTAGTCAGACCCGATCTCGTCGCTCTCGTATCGGCCTGCAAAGGCTTGAAGTTCGACCGGGGTGGGCGCATAAGGCCGGGCGCGACGATACCGCGTCGTTTGTCCCTCCATAGACTTCAACTCGAACTCGTCCGGTGACAGGAAGTTCAATTCGAACTCATCCTGTGACATGAAGAACAGGTCGCCGCGCGGATTGCGGAAACGGTCTTTGGTTACCGCCACGAGGGGGTCGCCGCCGACGATTTGCAGCTTGCCGTTGTTTGCGGTCAGGAGCAGCGGCTCGCCGTTGCGCTCGCTAACGAACAGCCCCGCCCTGCCGCTCACGTCAAGTCCCGCCGCGCCGGTATCGCCAGCGGGCGTCGCGGGCGTCTTGGCCTCCCCGGCTCCTGTGGCGGGTAGAAACTGATCGATGACGCTGTGCGCGAGCGACGTTGCCGTCACGGAGCCTAAATTGCACAGGACGGCGATGGAAAGAGCCTGTGCCGGATAACGGCTCAGCCATGAATGGTAGCCAGCCGCGTTACCTGAATGCCACACTTCCTTGACGCCACGGTAGGAATCCACGATCAGGCCACGTGCATATTTGATCTGCCTGCCGTTGTTCAGCCTTGCCGGTTCCTGAAGCTTTTCGGTGACGAACGCGCCGAGGCGTCCGCTCGTCAGAGCATCGTTCCAGATGAGGAGGTCGCCCGTCGTGCTGAGCAGCCCGCCGCCTCCGACATAGTTCTCAAGCGGCATCGCCAGCTTCCAGTTGTCGCCCTCCTTCTCGTAAGCGAGGGCGCGGTTCTTGACGATGTCGCGGTAATCGGTGCGCCAGTCGGTCTTTTTCATTCCGAGCGGCTCGAACAGACGCTTGCGCGTGTACTCGACGAACGACATCCCGCTCGTGCGCGCGATGATCTCAACCAGCAGTGCATAGCCGCTGTTCGAATAGGAGAATTCTTCGCCGGGCGCGAAATTGAGGCCGCGCTGGCGCAGGATGACGTACAACGCGTCTCTATTCCCGTAGACGGTTCTCCTGCGCGGCGCGCCTGCCTGCGCAACGAGCGGTCCCCAGTCGCGAATGCCGCTGGTATGTGTGAGCAGATGATCCACAGTGATCTTGTGGCCGTAGTCGGGCAGTTCGGGAATGTACTTGCGTATGTCTTCGGAAAGGGAAAGGCGACCCTCTTCGACGAGAAGGAGAACTGCCGCAGCGGTAAACTGCTTCGCAATCGATCCGGGTTCGGAGATCGTGCCCGGACTGAACGCGACGTCGTGTTCGAGTTCAGCTGAACCGTAAGCGCGATTCACGATCAGCTTTCCATGTTGCGAGACGGCGACCGCGCATCCGGGCGTAGCCGTCGTAGCCCAACTGAATATCTTATCGATCTCGGCGGTCTTGTCCTGCGCGTAAGCAGGCGTGCCGACAAGCAAGACTGTGACCACGAACAATACTAGTCTGAACATTCAATCCTCTTTAGTTGAAGCGCGGGGAAATTTCAGGCCGGCTGTGGGGGATTTACCGGAGACGGTTGACTGTAGGGTAGCTCGATACGGTTCCTCGCTTCGAGCGCATGTCGCGGCTGGCTCCGCGCTTATCGCGGAGCCAGCCAGAGCTACCGACTGCTTCGGTGCGGGGGGGAGGCCGCTATTTGCCGGTCGGGTTGGTGGCTAATTTGACGGTCTTGGGGTCAACCGTTATCTCCTGCAAACGTTTGGCTACTTCGGGCGCGAGCGATTCCTGGTAGCGTCCGCCGAGGTATTTAGCCAGGAACTTCTCGGCCATTACCATCGTCGCCATGATGTTGACGCGGCGCGCGAAGCCGTGGCCTTCGTCGGGTGCGACGATGTACTCGACCGGGAAGCCCCTGTCGCGCAGGGAGATCACGATCTGGTCGGCCTGGCTTTTCTTCACACGAACGTCGTTTGCTCCCTGCACGACGAGCAGCGGGGTCTTAATCTTGTCAGCGTGCGTCAGCGGCGATTGTCGTATGAGCTGCGCTTTTCCTTCCCCGGTGGTGGGGTCGCCCACTCGTTTGTATACCCTGATGCGCTCTGACTCCATGGTCGCCGGCATGGATGCGAGGAGCGAAATCAGATCGTTCTGGGCATTAATCGCCACCGCCGCCGCGTAGAGTTCCGGCGTGGAGGTGACACCCACCAGCGCGGCATAGCCGCCGTAAGAAGCCCCCATAATGCCGACGCGCTTCGGATCGGTGATGCCCTGGCTAATCAGATACTTCACGCCCCAGGTCACGTCGTCCTGCATCCGCTCGCCCCACTGCCCGTTGCCTGCATCCAGAAACTTCTTGCCGTAGCCCGTCGAGCCGCGAAAGTTCGGCAGCAGAACGGCGTAGCCACGGTTAGCCAGGAACTGTGTTATGGAGTCGTAGCCCCAACGTTCGCGCGCCCATGGTCCTCCGTGTGGAATGATAACGGTCGGAAGGTTCTTCGGCGCAAGACCTCTCGGCAGGGCTAAGTAAGCGGGAATCTCCAGCCCGTCGGACGATTTGTAGCGAATCGATTTTAGTTCGGCGAGAGCTTCGCGCGGGAGCTTTTCGCGGATACGGTATTGCAACTCCAACTTCTTCGACTTGCGGTCGAAGAGATACTTCTCGCCGGGTTCCGTGTCACTGGCAGCCGTGATGAGCCAGGTCATCTCGTCATTGGTGGTCGAGTCAAACCAGATCTCCCTGTTCGGCAACTTCTTCTGTAAAAACTTGTAATCTTTCTCGAATGTCTTGTCCCTGAAATAGAGCCGCTGGCGGTCGTCCGTGTAGCCTGTGAAGACCAACTCGCCGGTCACTGTCGAGAAGGATGCGCCGTCCAGGTCTACACGGCGCAGGGGATCGGATTCGACGACCTCCTCTTGGCCTGTTTCGGGGTCGAACAAGATGAGCCGCGCCAGGTCTACGCCCTCGCCCTTGTTGGAAACCATGTAGATGCGGCGATTGTCTTTGTTGAAGCGGCTCAGGCCGCAAGTCTCGAAGACGCTGCACGAATAGACTTTCGTAAACTTGCCGTCGGCGTCCACTCTGAGCACTTCCTTGTCGCCGCTCTTGGTCGAGCGCGTGGCGAGACGCAACTGGTCTTTGTTGTCGAAGAGCCAGTCCGTCAGCCGTTCCGTGTTCTGTCGAACGAGTATGCGCTCGCCGGTCGAGATTTTGATCTTATACAGGTCGTGCCAGGCCGGGTCGCGGTCATTCAGGCCGACGTAGACGGCGTCCGGCTCGGCGCGCGGCACGTTGTAAAGTATGGTCCTGGCCTTCTCCGAATTGGTGAGATTTCGCGCGGCGGGAACTTCCGCTCCGCCCGGAGGCTGCGCGCCGGGATCGACGGCGTAGAGGTTGTAATTCTCGTCGCCCTCTTTATCCTTCGTGAACAGGATGAACTTTCCGTCGCGACTCCATAAAAATTGTCTGGGCGGGCGTCTAGTCTCATTGGTCAGCAGGCGCGCGTTCGCGAACGGCTCGTCCGCGCGTTTGACCCAAATGTTCACCGTGCCCTTGTGGGGCTTGCGGAAGGCGATGAACTTGCCGTCGGGAGAGATCTGCGCCCCGGAGATTTCCGGGTTGCCGAACATCAGTTCACGGTCAATCAACGGCGGCAGACCGTTCTGCGCCAGCGCGGTCGCGCTGAACAGAAAAACGCATGAGAGCGCGCAGAGTAAAAATCCGGGCGTCAAAAATGTAAGGGGTTTTCCAATCATATCTCTAAAAGCTCCTGATAGATGTCTGTCGTGAGTGCTGGCTGCTCCGGCGATAAACGGCTCCAAAAAGATAAACGTGCGGGAGGACGAAATGTTAACGTCAGGCGTTAATACTTTTTATCAGGAGCGACGAATTTAAGTCCGGTTCTGTGCAAGCGTTGCCGCCCGGTTATAATCTGCGCCTTGAGCGGAAGTGAGGCTACGGGTCGCGCGAAGTTCATCTCGAAAATCTTTCAGGTTGCGACATAGTGGCATAGACTCAACCAACTTTCGCGCCTAAAATAATCTATGCGACACAGCTAGTCCCTATGCGAATTTTTGCCATCTCCGATCTTCATACAGACTTTAGAGAAAACCGGCTGCTCCTTGAGCGTTTGTCGCAGGAAGAGTACACGCAGGACGTTCTGCTCGTGGCCGGAGACATTGCGGATCGTCTCCAAGTCATAGGCGAGACGCTGACGCTCCTGCGCTCAAGATTCGCGCGCGTCTTTTACACGCCGGGCAATCATGAGTTATGGACACGGGATGAAGGGGGCGACTCGGTTGAGAAGTACTTCCGTGTGATGGAACTGTGCCGTCAGGTCGGCGTCTCAACCTCGCCGGGGGAGGAAGGGGGAGTGCGGATCGTGCCGCTGCTCTCCTGGTATGAGACGAGGCGAGGCGCGAACGGCAGGCTGGAGGGACCGGAAGAGTGGGCGGATTTCTATTTCTGTAAGTGGCCGGAGTGGATCGGCTCACCGTCCGCCTACTTCCTCAAAGCGAATGAGCCGCACCTCAAAAGTTACGACGAGCCGGTCGTCTCGCTCTCACATTTTCTGCCCCGGCGCGACCTCCTGCCACCCGTCGAAAGGCTCCGCTTTAAACGTCTGCCGGAGGTGGCGATCTGCGAGCCGCTCGAAGAGCAGATCAGGCGGCTGAGATCAGTCGTCCACGTGTTCGGGCACAGCCACATTAACTGCGACCTGCGGCTCGACGGCGTTAGATACGTCCAGCACGCTTTGCGGTATCCGCAAGAGCGTCAACGGCAGGTTGAGCTTGTGAAGTTGGTGTGGGGGGAGGGCAGCGGCGCGGCGGCGCGAGTCTGAAAGGCGCGGCCAGCAAAAGCGCGCAGATGTTCGCAGCCGTGCGTCGTGCTCAAGCGGAGATTACTCATTACGGCTCTTAACTCGTTTGCGTCCGATCCCGGACGGCAATCTGCAAGGGTGGTTGAAAAATTTCCCAACCAGACAAAATATTGCGGCGGCATCCTCTCCAGCCCAAACAGATGCGCCGCTCCCGTTCAGCCGCCTGCTAATTATTAGCAGCCCTGCCTCCACTCAGGCTTTTGCCGGTAGCCCTGATCACCTTCCATGTGCTCTCGTCGCTGTCGAAGACGGTGTTGAGTCCCTGCTCTTCCATCGGCGGGTCGCCCGTGTAGCTGTCGCCCGCCTTCCAGAACGTCTGTCCCTTCGACGGCCTTGCCGTACCCCCGAAAGCCCAGAAGTTCAGACCGGCGATGTGCCCCTTAGCCGCAGCGTGTTGTTCGACGAACGATAATATCTTTGCGTAGTAGGCGTCTCGCAGGGAGGTGGGGGCTGCGGGGTCGAACGAGTGGCCGTCCCGTGGGAGGCCGAACTCTTCGATGACGAGGGGCTTGCCCAGCCTCTCGGCCACCGGCAGGTGTTGGCCGATGTAGCTCAGAGTCTTTTCCAGCACGTTAGCGAAACCTTCTCTTAGCGCGTGACCCTTGAACCATTCCCAGTTCTTCGGCCAGATGTGTATCGTCAGGTAGTCAACATTCTTGTCGGCGTGAATCTCTTCGTAGAGTTTCAGGTCTTCGGTGCCCATGTAGCCTTCGTGGCCGATGGTAACGAGGTGGTTCTTGTCCCGCGCTTTGATCAAGGCGGCCACGTCGGCCACCCAGCGACGGTATGCCTCGACCGCGAATGGCCGCATGGGGCGCGGCTCGTTCGCCAGTTCCCACGCCATGATCGTGGGGTCTTCAGTGTACTTCCTTTTGTTGTACCTGTTGGTCCTGCCCAGAATCAGGCTGGCCTGCCGGTTGTAACTGGCCTTGCAGGGTTCGCAACCGTAGAACTTTGAAACGATCTCTCGCTGCTCCTCCCAGGTTAATTTCCTCGTCCTCATCCCCTCCGGAACGAGGCCGTTCCAGTCGAGGTACTGCTGGAAGCCGCCGCTCCACTCCCAGTTGTTGCTCAGGAAGATGACCGCCTTCATGTCGCGCTTCGCCATCTCGGAGAGCGCCAGATCGAGTCCGTCTAAAACCTGCACGTCGAACTCGCCCTGACGCGGCTGAAGCGGCGGCCCTACCCTGATCACGCCGTTAATCATCCCGGCGCCCTCCGCACCGGCCAGCAGCCGGAGGTTAGTGACCCCGTTTGCCTTGAGAAAATCCAACTCCTTACGCAATCGCCCGACGCCCTTCCGGTCATCCTTTTCGAGTCCCAGAAGGCTGCCGTACCAGTAGTTAGCCCCGACGTAGTAATAGGGGCTGCCGTTCAGGTAGAACTGGTGGTTCTTCACGGTCACGAATGAAGACCGCGTCTGTGCCGTCGCAGTAAATGCCTGTGCCGTGACGAGCGTACTCAACAAGGCTAACGCCGCAAGGACTATCCGGTTCACTGTTGAACTCCTGAACAATTTGTAAACGGTCGCATGCTATGAACGAATCCCTCAACCTCTTCACACAAGAGTTCTCTCGCAAACATCCTCGCCCTCCGCTATGTAAGCCACCTGACGCCCGGCAACACGCGCCCCTGTTCGACTATTATGAGAGGCAGCGTGGCGGCGGCACCTGCTGTTGTTAGACCGCGCGGGCAGGGAACAGACTCAACGTGATCTCCTGCACCTTGCTGATACTTCCACCGTGGTTATATCAGGATACTGTGGCTCAGGTGTGTCTTCCAGATAATCTCCACCAAAATGATTAAACTTCGTGAGATAACGGTCGCGGCGGAAGCCCTGTTGCTCCATGAAGGCTGGTAGATCACGCAGATTCTTCTCCAACATAGAACCCGGCTTTCGAAGGTACTGCCCCCAGAATAGCGCGACTGCCTGCGGATTCCTGCGTAACTTAGTGACGAGCTTTCGCAAAGCCATTTGATATTCTCGGCGCGTCGAGAGATGTGGGCGACCTTTTAGCTTGTTCCACGCAAATTCGCTAAAGCGCAACTGGCAGAATTGCACGGATTCAACATGTGGCGGCAAAGAAGCCCCCTTAGGAACCACCCACACCTCAACCGGAGCTACTGTGGAACCCTCAATCCTGCAAGCCTCTGAACGTATAAACGGTATTCGCTCTTGTGGAAATGGATCTAACCACCCGGCTTGTATGTATCCCCGAACGACCACAGGGATCACCGCAGAAGAATAGAGAGATAAAGGAAATCTGTCCTGCGAGCAAACCCGCAGGACGATAATATTATTTGAGTCTTCGCGATACTCCTTTAATGAAGCATAGACGGCCTGCGATATTGAGTATTGATCTATCTCCCTTTCAAAGCGGTGAACGAGTTTAGCTTCAGGCTTATCATCACCCTGCAAGCCGCCAAAGATAATGTGCGTGAGAAGTAAGGTTTTAAGAAGAAGAACGTACATGTTAACAACCTTTGACTATCATCCCGAGAGCGTAGGTGCTAACGCTCGAACCAACCCGCGCCGAGCGACAGCGACAATTTACATCGAAATCTTATCTGGAGAGCTTTCGTCTAACGATATATTGAAGCGCAGCTTTATGTCACTTGCGGCAACTCCGCGCTTTCCGACAAGCTCCATTATGTCAGAGAGACGCCGCACGTCGATGAGTTCAATATCTTGCGGAACCGGATGGTGTGATGCCGGTGCTTCGGGCATCTTGATCCGGGAACCAGTAGGGCGAGGCCGTGCAGTCTCGTGGCCGTCCGAGAACACGAACCGCGACAGGCCGCAGTTTGCTGTAGTGCGTGTATCCCGAGAATAATGAAGACGAAGAGGTGGGACGCCAGGCGCCGATGGAGAGCGTCAGCACTTCGAAAGCGACTGCCGTTACAAGCAGAAGGGCAGCGGCGGGAACGAAGATGAACTTGCGGGAGCGCGGGTCTGATGCGCCTAAGCGAGACGCCAGAGGGCGCAGCAGCAGGATGCCGCCCGCGATCACCGCGAGATTGACCACGTACAGCCACGGGATAAAGAAGTCTGTGAGAGAAGTGACGATGCTGGGCTGCCAGTACGGGAGCGGGAACCCGTAGACTGCCGCAGCCGTGCCGTCGTCGCGGACGCCGCAGTATGGGTAAGACCACTCGACCGTCACCATCTTCTCGATCCACCAGGCCGCGCCCACCGCAGCCAGCAATGCCCAACGTCCTACGGTCGTCTGTACTTTTGCCATGATCTCTCAAAGCCTGACAACTGGTGAGGCAGCGGCGCGACCTATCAACTGATACTTTGATTCTACGAAAACTTTAGAATTATATCTGGTGTTTCGGGTTTTTACCGAGCATCCGACGTACCACTGTCCGTTAGGGTTGTAGAGATCAATCTCCATCCCCGGCTTATTTCCATAAAAAGTGGACGCACCTACAGAACGGATACGATGAACTATGACACCACTCATGTCATAGCCGCCCGGCGAGGATGTCGGAGCGCGACGCTCTTCCTGCTCGGTGTGCGGCAAGCCTGCACGCCCCTGCTCGGCGGAAGATGTCTCTATGCTTTCGCGTGGGGGTGAGAGCGAATTGTACCGCACCATGCGGCCTGACTTACTTAGGATAAAAGCCCGAATGAATCGCCCGAGTCCGATAACCCCATGATTTTACGGCACTCCGCACCGTTAGACTGCCACGGAGTGCTTTTGCACAACAGGGGCGACTTAGTTTGGCCGGAGTAAATTTTTTCGATCAGACTTTTATTGCAAAGCCTACTGCGACCTGGTCTGACGAGACACTTATGTTCGGCTCTGATTTTACATAATTTGGTTTATCGGACTCAGAAGTGGCGTGATAGAGCTATTATGAAAAGTGACAGTTGACGGGTGGAGTCAGGAAGCTGTCAACATGATGTGGGGAGGGCGGGTCAAAAGATTGAGGGGTTAATGACTCACGGAATCAGGCGACATGAGCACTCAGAAGCCGATGGTTATACAAAGCTGCGAAGTCATGGGTGAAAGAATTAATAGCGGAGCCAATTTCTTACTTTACTATCTTGATAATAATATGCGGCGGCTTGGGTATTTTTTTCTTTCTGGTGCATATAATGGGAGAGGGTCGAAAGGATGAAGAGACTGCTAAGCCCAACTAGGCCAATCTTCCGCGCGAAGATTCAGCACGAGAATGGTTCCTCGCCTCCAAGACCTTCGTTGAGGAGCACCAACGGTTCGTGATCTTTGAAGACCCAAGAAGGAGGAGAATCTGTGAAACGCATACTTCTGTTCGCGGCACCGTTAAACGCAACTTTCCTCGTCCTCTTTTTCTGTCACGCTCTCTTAGTCAGTGCGCAGGAAGAGCACCCGCATCAGCACGAGCATACAGAGAAGCTCGGACGGGTTTCCTTCCCCGTCTCCTGTTCCACCCAGGCTCAAAGGCAGTTCAATCGCGCAGTGGCATGGCTCCATTCTTTCGAGTACGAAGAGGCTGAAAAGGTCTTCAACGAAGTTACCGTCACAGACCCGCGGTGTGGCATGGGTTACTGGGGCATCGCAATGAGCAACTACCATCCCATCTGGGCGCCGCCGAACGCGGCAGAGTTGAAGAAGGGATGGGAAGCCGTAGAAAAGGCCAGATCCCTCGGCGCGCGGACTGCGCGCGAGCGAGATTACATCGCGGCGATAGAGTTTTTTTACAAAGACTCCGGCAAGCTCGATCACCGGACGCGCACGCTCGCCTACAGCGAGGCGATGGAGCAACTTTACAGTCGCTATCCGACAGACCGTGAAGCGGGCGTCTTCTACGCGCTGACGCTCATTGCAAGGGGGATGATGTCGAGCGACAAGAGTTATATCAACGAAAAGAAGGCCGCTCAGATTTTGAACCGCGTTCTCGTGCGCGAGCCGCAGCATCCCGGTGTGGCACACTACCTGATTCACAGTTACGACTATCCGGCGTTGGCTCACCTGGCGCTGCCCGCCGCTCGTGGTTATGCAAGGATCGCGCCCGCGTCGGCACACGCACTGCACATGCCTTCACACATCTTCACGCGGATGGGTTTGTGGCAGGAAGCGATTCGTTCGAACCTCGACGCGAGGGCGGCGGCGAAGGCTTACGCCGTCAGAAATCGTATGCCCGGCGCGTGGGATGAGCAGCTTCACGCGATGGACTATCTGGCCTATGCCTACCTGCAAGGCGCGCAGGATAGACAGGCTCTTGGCGTGCTCGATGAGTTGCACAAGATTCGGAAAGTTGACCCGCCGAATTTCAAAGTGGCCTATGCCTTCACAGCCATCCCCGCGCGGTATGCGCTCGAACGCAGGCAGTGGGCGGAGGCGGCCAAATTGCCTCTGCATCCGGGTACTATGGAGACGTTTCCCTGGTCGCGCTTCCCCTGGGCTGAAGCCCACATCCATTTCGCGCGCGCAATAGGGGCTGCGCGTACGGGCGATACGGCTGCGGCGCGTCAGGAGGTCGAGAGGTTGGCGACGATCCGGCAGTCGCTCGCCGAAGTCAGAGGCGATTACGATTGGGCAAAACAGGTGGAGATCGG
>DASWNS010000533.1:0-8830 GCA_036399115.1 Pyrinomonadaceae bacterium
GGAGGCGACGACGATCACGTCGCGCCGTTCAAACAGAGCGCGCGTGGCCGAGAGGCGCAGGCGATCGATCTCCTCGTTGATGGTCGCCTCTTTTTCGATGTACATGTCGGCGGCGGGAACATAAGCCTCCGGCTGGTAGTAGTCGTAATAAGAGACGAAATATTCGACGGCGTTTTCGGGAAAGAAGGTTTTGAACTCCTGATACAACTGCGCGGCGAGCGTCTTGTTGTGTGCGATGACGAGCGTGGGGCGTTGCGTGCGCTGGATGACGGTGGCGACGGAGAAGGTCTTGCCGCTGCCCGTGATGCCGAGCAACACCTGATGCTTCTGCCCTTCGTCGAGGCCGCGCACGAGCGCGTCGATGGCCTGCGGTTGGTCGCCCTGCGGTTGAAATTCGGAACGAAGCTGAAAAGACATGCGGATAGAATAACCCGACGCGGGCGCAGGCTCAAAAAGGGATGGGGGAATGCAGGATGAGGGATGAATCAGCAGCACTCACTCCATTGAATGCTTTTTCTGATTCATCCCGCATCCCTCCGCCCTCATCCCTTTCTGCCCTATGTCGCCTGCTTGGTGAGAGCCTCAAGGTCGGATTGTGCGCCGTTGAAGCGGTTGTGGTCGGCGTTGCCGGAGACGCCGGGGATGGGGAGGCTTTGCGAGTATTGCCAGAAGGTCCAGTTAGTCCAGCCGTGCGGGAGCGGTTGGGGCGTGGGCGCGTTGGTATAGTGCGCGAGCCAGAGCGGGAACTTGCCGAAGCCGTCATTCATGTACTCGTTCCAGAAGTAAGCGGCGGTGTAGATCATGGGCGTCATTCCGGTCGCTTGCGCTACCGTGTCGATCCAGTTGCCGACGCCCGCGATGAGCGCGCCGCCCGTGACGCCGTCGTTCAATTCGATGTCTATGACGGGCGGGAGGTCGCCGGGTTCGAGTTGGACGGTTTGCAGAAAGTGGTTGGCCTGCGCGACAGCGTTCTGCTCGGGGCGGAAGAAGTGGTACGCGCCGCGCACGATTCCCGCCGCTTTCATGCCGTTCCAGTTGGCCGCAAATTCCGGATCGACGATTGCGTTGGATTCGGTCGCTTTGGCGAACGCGAAGGCGCAGCCCGCGCCCCGCACTTCAGCCCAGTTGACCGCACCCTGATAATGCGAAACGTCGATGCCGGTTAAATACGTGCCTTGTGCTCCAGCGTTACTCATAAGTCTGCTTTCTCCTCTTTATCGTCGCGTCAGGCGGCGCGTTTTTCAGTGGGGATGCGGAAACGCGTGTGTCGCACTCGCGTCAAAAGTTAAACGGGCGGTCGGCGCGTGGTGTAGCGCGTCTCCCGCCCGTTCTTATGTTCGCTCGACGGAACAAAAATTGTCTCAATCCGGCTCAGGTCGCAGGGGTGGCGTTCTGCGGTTGACTGCTGATCTGGTAGATGGCCTCCATGACGGCGGAGCGCACTTCGGTCGGGAGCGAACCGCGCACGGCGAGGCGACGGAAGGCCGGAAGAATGTCGTGCTGCCCTGAAAGCGCGAGCAGTTTGACGACGGCGAGGCGCACCTCGTTATCGTGGTGGCTCTCGATGGCGCGAATCAGCGGCACCACTTCTCCGGCCTTCGCCATCAGGAAGAGCAGCGAAAAGGCGTCGTAGGTCTTATCGCGGCTCTCGCCCGTGAGATTGCTGACTGCTTCGTCCGCCAGACCCGAACCGGCGAGCGCCGCGCCTATCTGGCGACGCCGTTCGAGCGGCGACTCGCGCAGGGCGCGCGTGAAGGAATCGGCGCGGTCTTCGTTGAGATCGTAGAGCGCGCGGGCGGCGGCGTTGCGCACTTCTTCCGCAGGATCGTCGAAGGCGACGCAGATTTCGTTGAAGGCTTCGTTCGTGTTGAGGCGCGACAGCGCGAGGACGCTCGCGGCGCGTTCGCTCGCATCCTCGCTCGCAAGCCGCACCTGTATGCCCTTCGGAATGATCGAATAACTTTCTTCATCCGAGCCGTCGGCCAGACTCAAGCCCTTGTCGGCTTTCACCACCTCCGTGCCACGCAAGGAATCTTCATCGAAGGACGGACGCCGCTCACGCGTGAGCGGTTGGGTCGGCGTATCTTCGACGAGTTCGAAATCAACCGGCTTCGCAGTTACAGGCGTGGGTTCGGCGACAGTGATCTCGTTAGTTTCAAACGTCTCGACTTCCAGTGAGTCGAACAGCGAGGCCGATTCTTCCCCGCGCCCCGCCTCCGGAGCGGCGTGCAAGCCTTCGGCGTAGAAGGTGCCGAGCGGTTCGGCTGGCGGCGCGGCAGAAGCGTCGAGAGGCTCGATGCTTTGAATCGTGACCTCATGCTCGTCTGCGTCCGCATCGCTCCAGACGTTGCGGGCGGCGGCAGGTTCCTTGCCGGAGCCGACTGCGAAATCGGAGTGGTAGACGGGCGACGTTTCGCCGTCGGCTTTCGTCGTGACGGTTTCCGCGCTCGCCGCTTCCGGGTTGACGGGCGCGGCCATGTCGGCGGACGTGTCGAACGAAGTCTCCGTAGACGCCGCGACGAAAGAGTCGGCAGTTTGCGCTTCCGCCTGCTGCTCGCGCGCTTTGATGAGGCTCGCTTCTTTGGCCGCGAGCGTCGCCGCGAGATCAGTTTCGGCGGGGGTGGCCGCCGTCGTTTCAAACTCTGCTGTGACCTCTTCCAGGGGCGCGGCTTCGACCTGCGGCGAGGCCAACTCCAAAGCCTTCGTCTCAAACGCTTCAACTTCCGCTTCATCAATTTTCGCTTCGTCAATCGCGTCCGACGTTTCGACGGTTGGCGCGGCTTCGATAGCGACGACCGGAGCCTCTTCGACGGCGACAGCCGTTTCCGGCGTTTCCGTCACGGAGACGGTTAAGACGGGCGAGTCGGCGGTCTGCGCGTCGGGTTCTTCGGCAACGACCACAGCCGTCGCGGCGACTCCGGCTTCCGCCTCTTTCAACTCGATCTCTTTCGTTTCGAGTTCCGGCGTTTCCGTCGCGGCCAAAGCTGTCGCGGCTTCGGCGGGTGTCGGCGTAACGAGCGTCGGCGTGTCGTCGTCCGCTTCGGCTGCGGTGGCGGCTGTCTCTTCTTCCTCAGCGGCCTTGCTCGCCTCGATGGCGCGCTGGATGAGCGCGCGCGGCACCTGTCTGGACGTTTCGCGCCAGCGCAGCGCTTCGAGCGCGCCGACGGCTGCCGGGTCTGCGAGTTCCGCTAAGGCTTCGACCGTCGTACGGCGCACATCCGCCGCAGGGTCTTCGAGCGCGGCGGTAAGATGCGGGGTCGCGCTGCGGTCGCCGTAGAGTCCGAGCGTGCGCGCGGCTGAGGCGCGTTCGCCGGGGGCTTCGGCGGACTGTAGTGCGCGCGTGGCCTCTTCAAAATAGCCGTGCTTGAGGAAAGCCGTGCGGGCGTGCGCTTTGCGCTCGGCGTTGCGCCCGGCGACGGCCTGCATCAATTCGGCTGAGACTAACTGACGCGTCCCCGCATCCGTCGTGTTGATCAAACTCTCGTCGTAGCTTTCGCCTGCGAGCAACTTTTTGATCTCGACCTCGATGCGTTCGGGGTCGAAGGCGACCGCCGGAGTCTCCGTGGCCTGCGTCTGTGGTGCGACCGCTTCGATGGCTTTCGACTCGCCCGCTTTCGTCCCGGCAGCGTTGCTCTCTTCAACTGCGGACGCGCCGCCTGCCGCGCCCGCCGCACCGGCGACCACGATGGAAGCTATGACCCCTGCGCCCACGCCGGAGTCCGTCGTGGTGGTTGCGGCGTCTGCCGCGCCCGTTCCGGCATCCGCGCCGCCCGCCTTGAGTTCGTTGGCGGCCAGTTGGCGTTTCGCCTTCTCCGTCTTCTTCTTCTTTTTCTTCGACTGTTTGCCGGAGGTCGCGAGGTTGGCGGCGGTGGCGGCGGTTCCCGCTGCGATGGCTGCCGACCCTGCGGCAGACGTTCCGGCGGCGTTCGTTCCGGTCACGCCGGTCGCCGGGGCGTTGGCGGCGGAGTTGGTCGCGCCGATAGTTGCAGCGGCGGTCGCGGCGGAAGTCGGTTTCAGTTCGGCGGGCTTCGTCTCTTTAACTGCGGAAGGCTTTGTGCCGGTGGGCGTGGCGGGCGGAAGCCCTCTGCTCTGATCGCGGTTGCTGCTGAAACGTGAGACGAAGAGGAGGCCGATGCCGACCGCCAGAAGCGCGGCGATGAGCCAAGGCCAGTTGCGCAGGACGACCGCGCCGACCGAGGTTGGAGCGTTGGCCGGAGTAGTGTTCGTCGTGATCGAGACGGGCGGGGCAATCGTCGGCTGCACCTGCGCGATCTGCTCCATGCCGGGCGACGGCGCGACGGTCGGCGCGAGCGTGGGGCTGGGGACGACGCCGGAGAGCGGCGAGGCGTTCGGCGACGCTGCGTTGAGCGGCGTCGGTTGCGTGTCAACCGTCAGGACGCCGCTGCTGTTGGCGTTTGCGTCGGGCGTGCGGCGCACCTCCGGCGTCGGGCGCGCGCTGTTAGCGTTCGCCGTAGGATTCGTGATTCCGGCCTCTTCGGGCAGTGGGCGTCTCGGAGTCGGCGCGGGCGTCGGCCTCGCGTTGGCGTTGGCGGTGTTTCCCCCCGCCCCTTTCGGCGCGCTGAACTGCACGTCTAGACGATTGAAACGTTGATTGACACGCGCGGTTGCGCCGGGTTGGAGTTTGAAGGTGTAGACGACATCTTTGCCGCGCCGTTCGACCTGTGCGCCTTCAAAACCACGACCGCGCGCGCCGCCGCCGCCCGCGCCTTCCGCCTGCGGCACGACGACGATGAAGCGGTCGCCGCTGCGATAAGCCGAGTAGTCGTTCAGTTCGCCGTCGGAAGTGATCGTGGCGCGCGAACCGTCGGGCGTGTCGCTCGTGCGCAGGGGCGTAAGGCGTTTGGTGCGCGGCTTTTGCGTCGCGCTGTTGGCGTTGGGTTGCTGCGCACGCGTGCGTTCGGAGTTGACGACGGCGAGGCAGAGAAAACTGGCGACGGCGACGAGCAGGAGCACGAAACGCCGGGGGCAAAAAAGCGAGTCCGATTGTTTGTTTTGACGCATTGCTTATGGCACTCAGGGCAGACAGGAGCGTGTCAGGGCTACGTAACGCGGCATTATGCTATAGGCGGCGCGCTCTTGTCATCATCAATTCGCTTCGCCGACGCCTCCGGCCACGCCCTGCGGTTCGCCCCGATAGATGGCTTCGAGAATGGCCGTGCGCAACTTCTCCGGCGCGTTTGCGCCGAGCGCGATGCGGCGCAAGGAGGTGTCGAGTTCGGCGTCGCCCATCAGTCCGAGCAGGCGCGAGGCCGCGAGCCTGACGTTCAAATCCTTGTGCTCTTGCACCACTCTCAAGATCAGATCCGCCTGCCCGCCCTTCGCCACCAGCGACAACAGAGAGAAGGCTTCGTAAGCCTGACGCCGGTCATCGCTCGCCAGACGGCTCAAAGCCTGATTGGCAAGCCCCGCGCCCACACACGCCGACGCCAGATGCCTGAGCGTCACTTCGTCTGCGGTTTCCGACACGCGCACGTAAGCGTCTGCGCGGTCGAAGCTGAGACGCGAGAGCGCGCGCGCCGCCGCCGCACGAACTTCGCGCGCTTCGTCGGCCATTGAGATCAGGACGGACGGAAAAACCGTCTCGTGCCCGATGTTGCCGAGGCTCGTCACGGCAGCCGCACGCACCGCCGCGTCTCGATCATTTGCGGCCAGAGACGTGAGAGCCGCCACCGAACGCTGCACCTGAAATTGCGCGAGTTGCTGCGCCGCAGAGACGCGCGCTTCCACGTCCGCGCTGTCGAGCCTTTCGAGCGCGTCCGCGAGCGTCTCGTCTTCCATCCATTCGGGCAGTTGTTCAAACGCCGCGACGGGTTCAAACCCTCTGATCTCGCCCGTGAACGGATCAATCGCAGGTTCGGGCAGCGCAAACGAATCGCCGTCTGCGCTCGCTTCAAGGCTCAGGCAATCCACCGAGCACGCGCTGAGCGCATGACCTAAGAGCGCGGGCGGAACGTTCGGATGACGCCGCGCCATGTCGAGCAGCGCGCCGATGGCCGACGGCAAACCGAGCGCGCCGAGACTCTTGACCGCTTCCGTGCAGACGATCTGTTCGCCGTCATAGAGCGCTTCGAGCAGAAACGGCAGAGACGCACGCGAACGCATTTCGCCGAGCGCGCGCGCCGCCGACGAACGCTCGTAAGCGTCGGGCGCAAGCAGCACCGACGCGCTGTGCCGCGCGACGAAGCCGTATTCTTCGAGCGCGAAACGCGCACGCTCGCGTTCCGTCTGGCCGAGCGAATGTGAATTGAGCACCTTGAGCAGGGAGGCTTCGATGGCGCGGCGGTCGTCCGTCGCACGCGAGGCCAGAACCTCGATGCGGTGCGGCTCTCCGGCGACCAGTTTCTCCACTTCCTGATCGATCTGGTACGCCCCGAAGATCACTGCCGGGACGTTCATGTGCGCGGGCGTGGACGACTTGCGCTCCGACTTCTCAAGGCTCTGCGACGCCGTGACCGCCGCCCCTCCGCCTGTCGGCACGAGAGCCTGTTTGTCTTCGGTGCGACGCGCGCTCGTGCGTCGTTCGCCCTTGCGCTGTTCCAGCAGTTGCGCTTCGCCTTCGAATTCGACAACCGTGCTCGCCGCTTCCGTCGTCTTGCGGCTCTCGCCTTTCGCCGGGTTTGAAGTCGCCGTCTTGCGCCGCGAGCGCAGGAAGATGAACATGAAGGCGGCGAACCCGGTCGAGAAACAGACCGACAGCACGACCAGCAGACGCTTCATCGAACTCCCGCCCGCAGGCTGCGCGACCTGCACCTGCATCGCGGCGGGCGAAGCGTTTTGTGTACTTGTCGCGGGCGGCTCGGCTGAAGCCGGATTCACAATTTGCGTCTCATGCGCAGCCTGCCCGTTGGCGGGTGCGTTTTGCGCGGCGGGAGAGACTGCGTTGACGCCGTTGTTCGTTCCATTCGACGCTGCCGTTGCGGGTTGCGTCGTGTTGGGTGCCGTCGAAAATTTCAGCGCGGCGGGCGGCGCGAGCAGCGGCGTCAAATTCGGCTTCGCCCTGTCGTTCTTCAACGCGACGACGGACTCTCTGGCCTGGACGCCCGAAGTTGCCCCGTTGCCGCCGTTCGCGCGCAACTTCGAGGCAGCTTGTTGCGCCTCGCGCGCCGTGGCTGTGCGCGTGCTCTGCGCCGGAGAATTTTCGCGCGCCGTCTCCGCTGCCGTGTGCAGGCCGCCGCCCACGACGAGATCGAGACTGTTGAAACGTGGCTGGACATAGACGCTGCCGCCGGGCTTGACCGGAACGACGAACTCCAACGATTCGCCCACGCGCCGCACCTTCACACCGCGCGGCACGCCGCCCGGATTTCCCCGCCCCTTGTAGACGACCACGTGAAAGCCTTCGCTGTCCTGCCACGTCTGCGCGCGGCTGAGCGGGCTGTCGGCGGCGATGGAGACAACCGTGTCCGAGCCGTTCGTGCGCGTCGTAACGCCCATCACGTTGACGCCGGACTCTTTTCCGGCGCGCTGCGCCTGCGGCACGACGAGCGGGAAGATGGTGACGGCGAGGCCGAGCGAAACGCAAGACACGCCGATGCGTGCGCGGCGAGAAATTTTATGGCTGAGATGGCGCATGGCTTTTAAACCTATTTCGGAAAGTCGGCCACGCTCTTTCGAGTTTTGGCCTGCATGAGTTCTCTGTGAGAGTCGAGCGTGAGACGGACGCTGTGAGGCGGAAAGAGGCGGACGGACGAGATCAGGCGCGTCGGCTCGGCAAGCGTGCTATGGGATTTTGATTGGCGTTGCGCTGATCGGCCTTGCTAAAGTTTGGCCTCGGCAGCGCTTTGGGAATGAACTTCGGACGGGTGGCGACGCGCTTCGGGAGTCTATCGTTGCTCGTCGCTGAATTTGTAACCGATGCCCCAGACGGTGAGAACCATCTGCGGGTTTTCGGGATTGTCTTCGATCTTGGCTCGCAGGCGATTGATGTGCGAGTCGATGGTGCGGTCGTATCCTTCGTAGGAGTAGTCCCAGATCTTCTCCAGCAGATACTTTCGCGGAAAGACGCGGCCAGGATTTGAGGCAAAGAGCCGCAGCAGTTCAAACTCTTTCGGAGTCAGTTCGACGGGGCGGTCGCCGACCGTCACTTCACGCTTCGCCGGATCGATACGCAGTTTGCCACGCAGGATCGGCGCTTCGTCTCCCCCGCTCTGGCTGCGGGAGGCCACCTTCACGCGGCGGAGCACGCTCTTGATGCGCGCGTCGAGTTCGCGCAGATTAAAGGGCTTGGTGATGTAATCGTCCGCGCCCATCTCCAGACCGAGCACCTTGTCAACCACGTCGTCCTTGGCCGTCAACATCAGGATCGGGATGGAAGGAGCCTTCTCCCGGAGTTCACGACAGACGGCGAGGCCGTCCATTTTCGGGAGCATCAAATCGAGGATGATCGCGTCAGGGTGATCCTGCAAGGCCGATTCGACGCCTGCCACGCCGTCCGCCGCGCTCCTGACGTTGTACCCGGTCTTCGAGAAATATTCGCTGATGGCCGTGGAAATATTCTCGTCGTCTTCGATCACCAGAAGCGTCATTTTGCGGTCAACCCATTCAGGCTCTTCGCCTTCTGCGTCTTTGGCGCGTGGATTGTTGGCAGCGGGTTTCGTTGACATTAGGGCTGTAGTCTTAACGAAAGGACTGTGGGAACTCTTTGTGGTACAAATTACCGGAGACGCTGGTGCGCCGCCGACTGTTGAGAATATAACAGGACAAGCCCCTTAAACTCAAGCAATAAGTTGGCCTTCGACGCGGCGCGCGCCGCCCGCGCCGTCTCCGCCCCGCAGGCGCGGCGGGATTCGCTTGCAACAGCTTTCCCCGG
>DASWNS010000534.1:0-7378 GCA_036399115.1 Pyrinomonadaceae bacterium
GCGACGGGGCATGCACAACATGCCGCGTAAGTTTCGTGGCCGTGTACCCGCATAAGTTTTAAGTCGATACTTCTCGACGGAGCTTCCCATGAGCCATCAAGCAAACGAACCCGCAGTTGACCGTCCGCCCGTGACGGCTGATCTGACGCCCGCGCCCGCCGAAGCGGAGTTGACGCGGCAGACGCGCATCGGCGGGTTCAAAATCCCGACCGACGCGCTGCGCGCCTACACGATGCTGTTCGCGCTCGTCGCCATCTGGGTCTATTTCAACTTCGCCACCGACGGAATTTTTCTCGACCCGCGCAACTTCTCCAACCTGATGCGACAGACGGCGGTGACGGGCGTGCTCGCCGTCGGCATGTTGATGGTCATCGTGACGGGCAATATAGACTTGTCGGTCGGCTCGCTCGTCGGGTTCATCGGCGGCGTGGCCGCCTTCGCGCAAGGCACGAACAGTTGGGGACTCGTGCCCACGCTCGCGGCGGCGATCATCATCGGCATCGCCGTGGCCGAAGCGCAGGGCGCGCTCGTCGCCTACGCGAACATCCCCGCCTTCATCGTCACGC
This sequence comes from Pyrinomonadaceae bacterium, assembly GCA_036399115.1. Lineage (GTDB taxonomy): Bacteria > Acidobacteriota > Blastocatellia > Pyrinomonadales > Pyrinomonadaceae > JAIVJZ01. The sequence continues at coordinate 567 of DASWNS010000534.1, forward strand.
TTGGCGGGCTGCTCGCCTGGCGCGGCGTCGTGCTCGGCATGACGAAGGGCGAGACGATCCCGATCACTCTGCCGGGCTTTAAAGCCATCGGCCAGCAGTTTGTGACGCGCCCGGTGGGGCTTGCGCTCGCGCTCGTCGCGGTCGCGGCGATTGTGTGGATGAACCTCAGGCGGCACCGTGCGCGCGAGCGTTACGCGTTGGGGAAGACGAGCGTGTTGAATCTCGCGCTCGGCATCGTGTTGCCTTCGCTCGTCGTCGTGCTGTTCATCTGGCGCATGAACGCTTCCGAGGGAATCCCGATTCCGGTGATCATCCTGATCGTCGTCGCGCTGGCGGGCGCGTTCCTCACGCAGAACACTACGTTCGGTCGTTATCTCTACGCCATCGGCGGCAACCCGGACGCGGCGCGGCTCTCCGGCATCAACGTGCGGACGCACATCTGGGCGGTCTTCTGCATCATGGGCGCGCTCGCGGGTGTGGCCTCGATCATCTACACGGCGCGCGTCGGGAGCGCGTCGCCCGACGCGGGAAACTTGCTCGAACTCGATGCGATTGCGGCCTGCGTCATCGGCGGGACGAGTTTGATGGGCGGGCGCGGGACGGTCTTCGGCGCGTGCCTCGGCGCGTTGTTCATGGCGAGTCTGGACAACGGCATGTCGCTCTTAAACGTGCAGCCCTATTCGCAGTTCATCATCAAGGGCGCGATCCTCGTCACGGCGGTCGGCCTCGACATGCTCGGACGCAGGCAGGGGTGAATAAAGCAGTGACAAGTGACGGGTAACAAGTAAGGGGTAACAAGTGACGGGTGACAAGTGACAGGTCGAATTCTTCTTTGCGCCTTCGCGCCTCCGGCGTGAGTTGGCTTCTTGGCAATCGTCAGTCTCACGCAGGGGCGCAGGGGCAGGCGACGGGATGTGCGTTATTGACGAACAACTGACGGGAAGAGAGAACAATGAAATCTAAATTTGTGATGAACGCATCTTCGTGGTGCGTTCTTTTTGTTTTGGCGGCGGGCATGTTTTTGAGTGGGGCGCGAGCGCAGCAGCAGGGGAAGCAGGGTGGCAACAATCTCGCGCCGGGCGCGCCGGGCATGGAAGCGCACTGGCCGAGCGCGGGGAAGAACGGCGTCGGCACGGCGAACACGCTCGAATCGAAAGTGTGGTTCACCTTGCGCGCGGGCGTGTTGACGGAGATTTATTACCCGACCGTTGACGTGGCGAACTCGCAGGAGTTGCAGTTCATTGTCGTGACGGCAGCGGGCGGGCGCGTCGAGACGGAGAGCGAAGACTCGACGCATCGCATCGAGATCATAGACCCGCGCGCGCTCTCCTTTCGCCAGATCAACACGGCGAAGAGCGGCGTGTGGACGATCACGAAAACTTATATGGCCGACCCCGAACGCCACACGGTCTTGATTGACGTGGAGTTCAAGAGTCGCACGCCCGGCGCGCACGCGCTCTACGTCTATTACGATCCTTCGCTGAACAATAGCGGCCTCCACGATTCGGCGTGGGTGCAGGGAGACGCGCTCGTCGCTTCGGATGCCGGTAAGACTTCCGCGCTTTTGTCGAGCACAGGTTTCATTGAGACATCGAACGGCTATCTCGGCACGAGCGACGGCCTGACGCAGTTGCGGCGTACACAGGGACGCCTCACGAATCAATACCCGCGCGCGGCGGACGGCAACGCCGTGCAGGTCGCGCGCGTACACGGTGTTCGGCCTTTCACCCTCGCGCTCGGTTTCGGGCAGGGCACGGAAGAGGCTCTGGCGAACGCGCGCAAGTCGCTGCAAAAAGGTTTCGCGCGCGTGCGTGCGGAGTATGAGCGCGGGTGGCACGAATATCTGGAGTCGCTGCGGCGCGTCGAGCCGAAGTATCAGGCGCAGTTCGACATGGCCGCGATGATCCTGCGCGCGCACGAGGACAAGACGTATCGCGGGGCGAACATCGCTTCGCTCTCCGTGCCGTGGGGCGGCGGGGCGACGGCGAACGAGCCGAACGTCGGCGGTTATCATCTGGTGTGGTCGCGCGATCTCTACCAGGTGGCGACCGCGCTGCACGCGCTCGGCGACAAGGCCGGGGCAGACCGCGCTCTGAATTACCTGTTCAAAGTGCAGCAGAAGGCGGACGGCAGTTTCCCGCAGAACTCCTGGCTCGATGGTCGTCCGTTCTGGGGTTCGCTGCAAATGGACGAAGTGGCCTACCCGCTCATCCTCGCCTACACGCTCGGACGCACCGACAACGAGACGTGGACGAAGCATGTGAAGCCCGCCGCAGACTTTCTTGTGAAGCATGGACCCCGCACGCCGCAGGAGCGTTGGGAAGAGAAGGCGGGCTATTCGCCTTCGACTATCGCGGCGGAGATCGCCGGACTCGTCTGCGCGGCAGAGATCGCGCGGCGCAACGACGCCGGGGCGTCAGCCGGAATCTATCTCGCGGTGGCCGACGAGTGGGCGCGCAACATCGAACGCTGGACGGCGACTTCCACCGGCCTGCATGGAGAGAAGAATTATTACATACGCATCGCGCACGTTGACGACGACCCGAACGACGGCGACATGATGAACGCGGGGAACGGCGGCGCGGACTATGACGAGCGCGAATACGTGGACGCAGGCTTTCTCGAACTCGTGCGCCTCGGCATCAAGCGCGCAGACGATCCTTTGATCGCAAAGTCGCTCGCGGTGGTAGACAGAGTGTTGAAGGTCGAGACGCCGAACGGCGCGGCGTGGTATCGCTACAACCACGACGGCTACGGCGAGATGGATGATGGGCGGCCTTGGAATTTCGACGGCAAGTACACGGGCAAGGGTCGCCTGTGGGCGCTTTTGTCCGGCGAGCGCGGGCAGTATGAACTGGCGCGGGGCGAGCGTGCTGCGGCGCGCATGCGGCTCGATCACATGCTCGGTTTTGCGAACGACGGATTGATGCTGCCCGAACAAATTTGGGACAGGCGCGAAAGCCCGCGCCCGGAGTTCGTCTTCGGTGAGGGCACGGGGTCGGCCACGCCGCTCGCGTGGACGATGGCGCAGTTCATACGTCTCGCCGCGAATCTCGCGGAAGGGCGCAACCTTGAGACGCCCGACATTGTGGCGGCGCGTTATGCTGCGAAGCCCCTTCCGGCAGACGCGGGCGGCGCAGCGAGCGGCGACGCAGAAGAGGAGCGCGAGCCTGTGGAAGCGGGCGCGAGCTTGAATTTGGGCGGCAGCGTTAGAGCCGAGGCGGGCACGCGCGTCTATGTGTGGGCGAACGGCGAGGCGCGCGAAGTGACAGGGAACGGCGCAGCGGGCACGGCGGAGCCGGATTTTCGCGTGCCCGAAGGAGAAACGACGTTGGTTATCGGCTGGCACAAAGCGAACGGCGCGAGCGCGCTTCGACGCATCAGGGTGCGTGGAATGACGAAAGATGAACTGCGTAAATACGAGACGGCGCAGGCGGCTCAACAGGCGACGCCCTCATTCTTGGAGCGCGTGCAGAAGGCCGAACGCTCGCCGCTGGTGGAAGGCGAAAGGGTGACGTTCATCTATCGCGGCAAGGCCAGGCGCGTCGAGGTGGTGGGCGATTTCACGAGTTGGAGTCCGCGCGGGATGACGCTCGATGATGTGGCGGGCACGGACTTGAAGTACCTGACGTTGAAGTTCGCGCCGGACGCGCGCGTCGAATACAAGTTCATCGCCGACGGTGAATGGACGGGTGATCCTCTGAGCGCGCAGAAACTCGATAACGGCGTCGGCGGCTTCAATAATTTCTTCACGATGCCCGGCTATCGCCCTTCCGCGTTCGCCGAGGCGAAGTGGGACTTGCGCGGCACGATTGAGAGACTCGACGCGCCCACCTCCCTGCTCGAAGGAGGGAAGCGCAAGCTGCAAGTTTACCTGCCGCCCGCTTACGCGCGCGCCGCGAATGAACGCTTCCCCGTCCTGTACCTGCAAGACGGCTCGGAGTACGTGACGCGCGCACGCGCCGCTGCTATCGCAGACCAATTGATCGCCGGGGGACGCGTCGCGCCGTTCATCATCGTCTTCGTCGATCCGGTTGATCGCTTCAAAGAATACTGGGCGAGCGACAAGTTCGCGGCGTTCATGGCGACCGAACTCGTGCCCTTTATAGATGCGCGCTACCGCACGCGCGCCGTGCGCGACTCGCGCGCACTGATGGGCGCGAGCCTCGGCAGCGTGATCTCTGTTTGGACGGCTGTGAAGTACGGGGATGTTTTTGCGCGCGTGGCGGGTCAGTCCACGGCCTTCCAGATTGACGACGAGCGCGTGGTGACGACGCTTGCCGCGTTAGACGAGATGGGGCGGGCGCGGCCTGTGAAGTTCTACTTCGACGTGGGGCTGCTGGAACCGATCTGGAAAGTGAATCGCCGCGTGCGCGTGATGCTGGCGGGCAAAGGCTACCCGGTCGTCTATCGAGAAACCGCCGCCGGGCACAACTGGACGAACTGGCGCGACCGGCTGGCGGACGCCTTCATCGGCGTCTGGACTGATTGAGCGCGAAGGTCGAAAGCGGGAAGTAAAAGAAGAAGAAAAAGGGAAGGCCGGAAGCGTAGATGCTTCCGGCCTTCCCTCTGTTTGGGCGGCGAGACTCGGGCTTGCGCGAGAGCCTCGCCGGTTAGTGTCTATTGTTGTTGCGGCTGCTTCGGTTCGGCGGGCGTCTCTTCGACGCTGCCCTGTTTCTGCGTCGAACCGTTCTTCAGGTTCGCGCCTCCGAGCGGGGCTGCTGCTCCAGTAGGACCGGGCAAGGCTTCCACGTTGACGTAGAAGCTGAAGTTGCCCTGTTCCTGAACTCCGAGCAGGAACTGCACTTCGATGGAGTTGCCCGGTGCGAGCATGCCACCCGACAGCACCACGGTCAGCGCGGAGTTTAAGCCGCCACCGTTCGGTTGCGGCGGAGCTTCGAGCGTCAGCCCGTTCACCGTGCGAACGATTGTGCCCGCAGAGTTTCTGACCACGCCCGTCGAACTCAACACGCGCAGGTCGGCATGGCCGTTCGGGCGGTTGTTGATGGTCGTTAAGTCAACAATACGGAAGCGCAACCGTGTGACGGGTACGGAGAGCGTATTGGTGAACTTGCGCTGGATAGAGAGCGTGCCGAAAGCGTTGGGCACGCCCGGTTCGATGATACCGCTGCGGACGCGGTTGGGCGGCGCGCTGGCGGCCACCGTGCCGTCAACGAGCGACGACTTGATGGTGCCGTTGCGTTGAATCGGGGCGGCCAGATTCTCCGGCCCCGGTGCGCCCAGAGCGGGCGTCAGGTTGTTGCCGACGCCGACCGCCGGTGTCGTCGTGACGAGCAGGAAGTCGGTCGCGTTGTCGTTCGTCTCCTTCGGCAGACCCGTCGTGAGTATGCGTGCGAAGCTGTGCTCCGATGCGCTGCCGCCCGCAGACAACAGGCTCGCGCCCTCGCGCAGGAGGTCGCAGTTGTTGCCGCCTCCCGCGTTGATGTCGAAGCCGACAGCATCCTCGCGCGTCGCCGTCGAGAGATTCGACAGGTTCGACGTGTTGAAGAGGCCGATGTTGTGGTCGGCTTCAATATCGGCGGCGGCGGTGATGTTGCCGGGCGCGGCGGCGGCGAGGCTGTAAGCCGTGCCGACGATGAGATAGTGGCCGCGCGCCGGAATGGTCGTGGCCGCCGGAATGACAGCGACGATCACAGGCGTCGAGAGGCAGCTTGCGCCGCTCTTGACGATTGCCCAGCCGCTGATGTTCTGCGAGACATCCTGGTTGTTATACAACTCGATGAAGTCGTCGCCTGCGCCGCCGGGTCCGGAGGTGCGAACCTCAGAGATGAGCACGCGTCCGGGCGGGTTAGCCTCCGTGATCGTGCCGGTCGCCGTGACGGTTGCACCGAGCACGCTGTTGACCGGGCTGGAGAGCGTCACGGTGAAGTTCTCATCCGAGGTGTCGCCGTTGGCGAGGACGGGCACGGAGATGGTCTGCACCGTCTGTCCGGCGGCGAAGTTGAGCGTGCCGCTGGTCGGCGTGTAGTCGCCGCCCGCTGCGGTCGCGGTTCCGTCGGCGGTCGAGAAGCTGACGGAGACAGGGCTGCCGTAAGCGTGGCTGAGGGCGACGGTGAACGGCATGTTCACGGAACCCGAAGCCGGTTCGGCAACCGAAGCGTTGTTGATGGTGTAGGTCGGACGCGGAAGGATGTCCGTGACCGTCGCGCCGCCCGTGACGGTGCTGCCTTCCTTGTTCTCCGTGTCCACGAAGTCCACTGCGGGGTTCGGGAAACTGCTGCTCGTGACCCGTCCGCGATTGGACACGCTGGTCACGTTGTTCGGGATGTTCAAGTTGACCGTCACCTGGAACGTGATGGTGACGGATTCACCCGGTTGCAGCACGGGGATGTTGACGGGGAAGGCGCTTGCCATAGGCTGAGCGTTGGGCGTCTTCGCTTGCGATGTTTCTTGGACGGCGTCCTGAGCGCGTTTCACGTTGGCCTGCGCTGCGCCGTTGGCGACGGGCTGCGCGGCGGCAACGACCGGCGCACCGACGAAGACGGGCGCGTTCGCGCCGGTCAGGTCTGACCGGACGGGGACGGCGCGCGCCGCGGCGACAACGGCTGCCTCGTGGGCGGCGACGAAGTTGTTGTTGCTAACTCCGTTGGGGTTGATGTCGATGGGAAGCATCTGCATGGCCGTCGGCTGCGCCGGGAGTCCGGCGGCGACGAGCGTGATGGCCGAGGCGTTGGTGAATCCGGCGAGCAGGTCGAGCGGTCCGATGTTGTCGTCGTTCAGCACGTCGCGCACCTTGTCTTCGATGGTCGCGCCCGCCGCGTCGGAGCCGTTCTGATAGAGACGGAGTTGGC
>DASWNS010000535.1:0-4054 GCA_036399115.1 Pyrinomonadaceae bacterium
GCCTCCTGAATCATTATATAGATAAGGGGTGAGCGAAAAACGAAAACGGGCGCATTCATGATCTCAAAGAGAGCGTATTCCGGTAAGGAATGGTGCAGACTCTCTTTCGCACGCGAGGGAGCGGAGGCTTCCGGCGGGCAAGAGATGAAAACTCGCTGCCCGTTTTGGGCGCAACTCGTGTCGCCCGGATTATTGAGGCTTCGATAGGGCGGGGGAGAAGTTATCTGGCACCGTAGTTGCTGATATTTTGAACTCACCGCTAAATCCCGCTCGAACGGGAGCTCGGCTGCTAAAAATGTCTCGGATAGTAGACGGTTTCTGAAGAGGGATGTCCACAAAAGTAGACGTTTCTTCCCCGCCTGAGGTGTTCAAGTTTGGAGTTTCACCGGGAGCCGATTTTATTTAGCCGGAGTCGGCAGTTTCATATCTGAAACGCGGTGAGTACTATCGAATTGTGAGTTGACAAGGGTAGCCTGACAGGTTAAAAACGGCACCTTTTGCGAGAGGGGAAGCGACTCATCAGGCCGCTCCCATTTATCAGGGGAGGCGGCAGTAAAATTCCTCTCTTACTCACAACGCAAGCGTTGTTGCCGCTGCCTCTAGCCGCAAACCACGCAAAGCTCAATTCCTGAGGCCGGTTTTGAGCGCTCCCGTGGATTCTTCTAACTATTATAGTTTAAGGAATCCGTTAAGCCCGGATGTGATTTTCCCGCCCGATGCCTTAGAGTATTACCAGGCCATTTATATTTTTGGCTTTCATAAAGGGAAGGTTTTCTGGGTACTATCTACTGATTTTCTCCTCTTTCGGGTTAATAAATTACTAAATTCCGTAGAGCTATATCCTTTCCCGAAGGCGTTCATGTGAGCTTAAAAGTTAAGCCACAAGGGGCTTTCGTTGGCTCACTAATTGTAGTTGTCGATCTTTGGCAAGACGTCTACCGCAGAGAGTCTCTGGGAAGCACCCGGTTGGTTGATTAAAGAGAGTCCGGCAGCATTTCGGTTCGGACTCGTTTGATAATTCGGTGGTCGCTTCGCTTTTAGGCGAGGCTTCCCTCGCAAGAAGGCTTTTCCAGCTTCGTGAGGGCACGGCGTGACGGGCATCTTTTTCGCTCAAGTTTTTCGAGGGAGCGGATCAAGAGAACCTAAGGACATGCGGCGGGTGAAGTGTGTTCGTTAAAGGGCGTGCGGAATGAGTGGGAGCGAGGGGGATATAGCTTATGAGCGCGACGAAGAAGAAAAAGAAGAAAAAACGGCGCACGGCGCTCGTCGTCTGCCGCGACCGCAAGGAGTTCTGGACGACGCAGGCGCAGTTCTGGCAGTGGATGCGAGAGGGCGTCATCCGGAAGACCGCAGATCAGCCGCTGACGGGCGCTTTCCACCGCGAGCACGAAGAATTGATGTGCATCATGAGCAACACCGTCTTGAACCTTGCACATCCGAACCACGTCCGCGAGGCACTCTCCTCACGCCGTTTGGGATTGGCGAAGAAATAGATTAAGTATATCGGGCGATACTTTAAAACGAAGAGATCAAGGTTATGAAAGCCATTAAAAGCAACTTTACCGCGCGTGTGGATAGACCGAAGGCGGTGCTGCTCGTTAGTGCAAAGCTAGTGCTCTTGCTATGTCTCTTCGCGCCGGGCGCGAGCGCGCAGCAACAGCGGCAGTCGAACCCCGCCCCTGCCGCAGTCACTCCCACGCCTGCATCCGCCACGGCCTCGAACGTGCCGGTTAAAGAAACTGCCACTGCTCCGGCGGCTTCCAGCACGACCCCTACGCCGTCCCCCGCCTCCGACGGTCGCTATCGCATCGGTGCCGGTGACGTGCTGGACATCCGCTTCGTTAAAAATCCCGATCTTTCGCGCGATAACGTGCGGGTCGATAACCGCGGCATGATCCGCATGCCGATGCTCAGCGAGGACATCCCGGCGGCGTGCCTCACAGAAGGCGAACTAGCGCAGTCAATCGCGAAACTCTACCTGAAGTACAAGCGAAACCCGCACATCGACGTTTTCGTCAAAGAGTACAACTCGAAACCCGTGGCCGTGATGGGCGCGGTCGTGAAACCGGGCCGCTTCCAACTCCAGCGTGAGATACGCCTCCTCGAACTCTTAACTCAGGTGGAGGGCGCGAGCGAGCGCGCCGGGGGTCGCGTGCAAATAGTGCACACCGAGACGGTCAACGCCTGCGAGGCGGGGGGCGCAGCCTCGGCGGCCTCGCGCGTGGGCGAGAGCGAGGGCGCAGACTTCAGCCGGAACCTCGCCATCTTCAAACTTGAGGACACTTTGAAGGGCGACCCCAAAGCGAACCCCATCATCCGCCCCGGCGACATCATCAGCATCTCTGACGCCGAGCAGGCCTACGTCGTCGGGAACGTGCTCCGTCCCGGCACGATCACACTGAAAGAGCCGGTCACCATCTCGCGCGCCATCGCCATGTCGGGCGGCCTCATGCCGGACACCAAGAGCGAGCAGGTGAAGATCATCCGGCAGGTGCCCGGGAGTCTGGAGAAGATCGAGGTGGTGGTGAATTTGAAAGCCATCACGAAGCACCAGGCGCCCGATGTGCCGCTCTTAGCCGGGGACGTGGTCGACGTTCCGACTTCGGGCGGAAAGAGACTGCTGCGAAGCCTCATAGGTACCATCGCCCCAACGGTCGGGCAACTGCCTGTTCAAGTTATCAGGTGACTTTAGCTTGACGCCTGTATTGTTGATTCGGTCATCGGTCAACCCAGAGCCGTGTCCGCCCTCGCAGAGCATTACCCCGACGCTCAGGTAACATCATGAAAGAAGATTTAACGGTCATTTCCTCCCCGCCAGAGTCAGTGACGCCGGGCGCACTCGCACATCATTCTCCGCCCTCGAACGGCCATTATGTCGCTCCTCATTCTGTGCGAGGTTATGCTCTGGAAGATGACGGCGACGAGGTGCAACTGCGCGACTACTGGAGGGCGGTGCAAAAGCGTCTGTGGATGGTGCTTGGAATTGCGACGCTCGTGACGGCCTTCGCCGCCATCTACGTAGCCAAGAAGCCGGATATCTACCAGGCGCAGGCGCGTGTCCAGGTAGATACGGAGAACAATCAACAATATAGCGCGTCGAAGACCGGCGCGGTGGTCGTCAACAATTATGACCCGGTGTATTTCAGCACCCAATTGCAAAATCTCACGGGGCAGGGGCTCCTCCGGCGTGTCGTCAAAACCCTCGACCTTGAGCATAATCAGGCTTTCCTGCGCCCGCAGACCGAGCAGAAGCGTTCGACCTGGCAGAACGTGCTTCGGATAGTCGGGCTAGGCCGGAAGGACGACGGCAAGGGAAAAGTTGTTCAGGATAATACTCTGCGCACCGAATCCGTCGCGCCCGCCATAGCGCGCGATGACCTCGTCGAGGCCGCGCGTGCCGCCCCCTACGTGGGAATGATTCGAGCAGACCTCAAAGTAGAGCCGGTTAGAGACACGCGTGTTTCTTCTCGCGAGACACGGCTGATCGACATTCGCTTCACCCACCCTGACCCGCAAGTCGCCGCGAAAATCGTCAACGCCATCGCCGACACGTTCGTGCTCTCGAATTTAGAGCGCAAGACCGAAACCAATAACACCACGGGCGATTTCCTGCAAAAGCGCATCGCCGAACTGCAATCCAACATCCGCAGTAGCGAAGAGCGGCTCATTAACTACGCAAAGAATAACCAGATCCTCTCTCTCGACGCGAGCCAGAACACCGTGGTCGAACGGCTGAGCGGGCTGAACCGGCAGTTGCTCGAAGCTGAAAACGAGCGGAAATCGGCTGAAGCGGCATACCGCGCCGGCCTCGCTCCGGGCGCAGCCGCCGCCTTGGCTAGCGAGGGCGCAAAGCAGGCGCAGGAATCCGAAGGGACACTTGCCAAGCTGAAACAGCGGCGTGCGGAACTCCTCGTAGAGAACACCGAAGAGTGGCCGGAGGTCAAAGAGATTAACCAGCAGATCGCCGTCCTCGAAGGGCAAGTCAGGGAGGCGAGCGGTAAAGCCACGTCCGTCGTTAAGACCAACCTTGAGACTCGTTACCGGCAGGCTCTTG
>DASWNS010000536.1:0-4471 GCA_036399115.1 Pyrinomonadaceae bacterium
GCTCGTCTTTGTAGCCGACATCGCCCGTCCGAAACCAGCCCTTGGCATCCAGCACTTCCGCCGTCTCCTGCGGGTGCTCGTAATAACCGCGCATCACGTTTGGACCCCGCACGAGAATCTCGCCCGACTCGTCCAGACGCATCTCGATCCCCGGAAACGGCAGACCGATTGACCCGACCTTGTTGTCTTCCGGACGATTGGCGGAAGTGACGCACGTTTCCGTCATCCCGTAGCCTTGCAGGATGGGGATGCCAGCGGCGAGAAACGCATAGGAGAGCGCGGGCGAGAGGGGCGCGCCGCCCGACACGAAAAAGCGTAAGCGTCCGCCCACGCCCTCGCGCCACTTCGAGAAGACGAGAAGCGAAGCGATGTCTTGCTGCAACTCAAGGAGCGGCGGGACGCGCTCGCGTTTGTCCACAAACTCCGCGTAACGCTTCCCCGTCTCCAAAGCCCAGAGGAATAATTTTCGCCGCCACCCTTCCGCCGACATGCCCTTCTTCACGATGCGGTGATAGACCTTCTCGAAGAGCCTCGGCACGGCGGTCATGATCGTCGGGCGCACCTCGCGCAGGTATTCGGCGAGTTGATCCACGGAGGGCGCGTAGTAAACCGAGACGCCGTTGTAACAGAAGACGTAGAAGACCGTGCGCTCGAAGATGTGCGAAAGCGGGAGGACGGAGAGCGAAACGTCGTCCGGCCTGATCGGCAGCGCGCTCGTGATCGCGAGGACGTTCGAGACGAAGGCCGCGTGCGAGAGCATGACGCCTTTCGGCTCGCCCGTCGTGCCGGAAGTGTAGATGATCGTGGCGAGGTCGTCCGCTTTGATCGCGCCGAGGAGTCGTGCAAACTCCGTGGGGTCTTGCGCGGCGCGTTCTCTTCCCGCGCGCTCCAACGCTTCGAGCGTCAAAGCATCGGCGCGCTCTCCGGCAGCATCATCCGCGTCGAAGAAGATGAGCCGCTCGATCTTGCCGTAGCCTTCGATCCCCGCGCGCGCGTGACGATAGACCTTCTTGCCGGAGACGAACAGCAGGCGCGCTTTTGAGTCCGACAGGATGTAGCGCACCTGTTCGACGGCCTGCGTCGTGTAGATGGGCACGTTCACCGCGCCGAGGCTCAGGATGGCGAGGTCGGCGATTGACCATTCGGGACGATTCTCCGACAGCAGCGCCACGCGGTCGCCCGCGCGGATTCCGAGCGACGCCAGCCCCGACGCAATCGCACGCACGCGTGTCGCCACCTCTTCGCCCGACAGGCGCTGCCATTCGCCCCCGCGCTTCTCGTTCAACGCGTCCGGCTTGTTGTGCCAGCGCAAAGCGTCGAGACAAACTTGCGGCAGCGTCGCGGAGAGCGCGGTATGCGGCGTGTGCGTTGGTTCGGTCATAGATTAACTCTGGTTCAAGTCGGGCGGAACAGGTTTCAGCTTCGCCGCGAGCGAGACGTTTATAGCTCACGCGTGGCAACTCACGCCGGAAATTAAAAGTCGTGCGCGAAACTAATTTCCCGAAAGATGCTACCGGCGTTTCTTACTTCGGCGTCTCTTACTTAAGCCGTGCGCGCCTCTCGCTCGCCCGTTTCCGCGCTCGACGCGCTGCTGCTGCTACTGCTTCTGCGCCTGCGCCGCGAGCGACGCCCTTTGTCTGTGTCGGGTTTTTCGACGCGCCCGTTCAGAGTGGCGAGCGCGGCGAGCACGAGAAACAGGAGCGCGTTTGAGGTCATGTGCAGAGAGAACTCGAAGAAGCTGTGGACGAGCACGGCGAAACAACCCGCGAGCGCGCCCGCCGCCACGCCGCGCCGGAACTTGTCTTTGGAGTTGAAGCGCGAAAATCCGTAGCGAAAGAGCGCGAAGATGAACAGCAGGCCGAGCATGCCGCCGACGATCCCTGCGTCTGCGAGAATTTGTAAATAATCGTTGTGCGCTTGTTCGAGCCGCGTCGCGCCGTTCAGGACATCGTGGCGCGTATAGACGACGCTGAACGCGCCGAGTCCCGCGCCGAGAACCGGGTAATGCTTGATCACCTCCCACGTGCCCTGCCAGAACTGCACGCGCCCTGAGGTCGGGTCGTCCGCGCTCACCGTGCCGAACAGGCGCGAGAGCGACTCTTCGCCGCCGAGCGTCGCCGCGCTCGCCAGCAACGCCACGACGAGCGCGAAGCCGATGCCGACGCGCACCAGAGCCGCGCGCACGCGCGACTGCGCCGCCTCGCTCTCATCCGTCTCGCTCTTGTCCCTGTGCCTGAGCAAGCCCGCGATGGCGACGATGAACAACACCTCCGCCGCGAGGCTCAAGATGCCGCCGCGCGATCCCGTGAGGACGAGCGCGACGGACATGATGAGGACGGCGAAGATGTAGAGCAGTCGTCGTTCGACCGCTATCGCGCCCGAAGCGAGCAGGCCGAGCGGGAGCGCGAGCGTCAGTTCCATGTAGGCTGCGAAGTGGTGCCGGTTGATGAAGGGTCCGAAGGGGATGGCGAATTTCGGTTGGCGAAACCAGTAAAGTTGCGAGGGGTTGGTGAAGTACTGAAACATGCCGAAGAGCGCGAGCAGGAAGCCAAAGATCGTGATGACGCGCACAAGGAGACGCAGCCGCGCGGGGCTATCCGTGAAGACGAGCGCGGCGCAGAAATAGATGATGAGCGCGCCGAGTTGCAACAGGACGAAGCGCGTCGCGTAGGGGTCGAGCGTCAGGGTGTTGACGGGCGGTTTGGTCAACCCGCCGATAGCTTCCCCCGCGCCGCCGAGCGGCAACAACTGCACCAGCCCGACCACAAAAAGACCGATGAGCGGCAACTGCAATAGATTGCGACTCAGGCGCAGACGCCGCGTGCGCCACGCATCGACGGTCCAGAGGATGACGACAAGACCCGCGCCGAGTTGAAAGAAGCCGAGCGCCCACGCCTGCACCGCCCCGAAGGCGAGCGTGGAGAGTATCACGGCGAGACAGAGCACGAGGATGATGAAGCGGCTGGCGAGCGTGCGCGGCTCTGGCGCGCTGGCGGCGCTACGGCGCGGCGGACGCCCCGGCGGAGGCGGCGCGCCCGTCGGGTCGAACGCTTGCGGAGCGTCGTCAGTTCTTACGGACTCCGCCGCCGCCGCTGAGGCGTTGGAGGTTGAAGTTGTCATACCAGACTTTTCCAAAAATGGGGCAGGTGGCGGCGGGACACTGCGCGCTCACGACGCGCAGCGTCAACGCTTGCGTCTGTGCGCCCGTCGTGAAATCGAGCGCGGACGCTTGCCAGTCGGCGGTGCCGATGCGCAAAGGTTCGGAGGCGACGATCACGCGGTCGGGCTGCGCCGCGTCCACGATCTCTACCAAGAGCGTCGCCGCGCCCTTCAACTCTTCCGTGCGCGTGTAGTATTCGAGGCGATAGCGCGTCTGCGGCTCGACGGCCACGAGTTGCGAGATGTTTCTGAAATTGATCGTGCTCGCCGCGTTGAACGCGAGACGCAGACTGCGCGCGCCTTCCTGTCGCACGCGTTCGTCGAGTCCCATCTGCACGCCCGCGAGCGGCACCACCTGCCACTCGAACGGATGCGTTCCCGGCGCGCCCACCGCCGACTCGAAACCGCCGTTCAAGACACGCTCGCGCGCAGCATCGGACGGCGTGCCGTCAATCGCGGAGAGTTCCGTGTGCATCGCCTGCATGTCGTGAAAACGTTTGGCTTCGAGGAGACGCAGCATCAGCTTTTCGCCCGTCGCGCGCAGAGCCTTGCGCTCGTCCGCGTTGAAGCCCTGCCACAACTGGCGCGCGTCGTCGAGTTGTTTACGGTTGATCAAGTAGTCCATCAACTGGCCGCGCGTCTCCGCGGAGTTTCCCACCGCGCCGAGCACCGACGGAATATCCGCGTTATAAAAACGCCACGACAATTCGAGCACCTGCGGGCGAAACTTCTCCGGGCTGGCATCGCCCGCGCGCCTGAGTTCGGCGAACGCCTCTTCGGTGCGTCCCTGTCGGAGCAGCGAATTTCCGAGATACCAGCGCGGCTCCGGATATGTCGGCGCGAGTTCGACGGCGCGACGCAAAGCCTCTTCGCCCCCGCGCACATCGCCGAGCAGACCGCGCACGCGCCCCAACTCCATGAAGAAGCGAAAGTCGTTCGGCGACAGCCGCGCCGCCTCTTCATACTGCCGCGCCGCCTCCGGCAACTCTTCCGGCAAAAAACTCCGCTCGCGCAGGCGTGCCATCGTGAAATGCGACTGCGGATCATCGGGCGCGAGCCGCGCCGCCGCCTGCGCCGCCCCGATGTCCGGCAACCACTCCGCCATCGTGTTGCCGATGCACCAGCGCATCCCGTACCACACGCCCAACAACACGAGCGCGAGCGGCGCGAGTAACAACACGCGCGCCCACACCGTGCGAAGTTCGATGCTCTTAGTCTGGTCTTTCATAAGGGAGCGATGAGTTGTCAGCCGTTAACCAAACCATCAAAGAGCCGTTAGCCCGTAGCCGGAAGTTTTCTGTTTCGGCTGACA
>DASWNS010000537.1:0-3260 GCA_036399115.1 Pyrinomonadaceae bacterium
ATAAAGCCGTCTTCGACCACGCCCAGCACGGTCAACTCGCGCCCTTCGTAAGCCTGCGAGATCTCCTTCGCCAGCGCGGCCACGCGCTCCGCGATCTGCGCCGCGCTGTGAATCTCCACGATACCGTCTGCCATGCGTTGAACCTCGGATAAACTGTCCGTTAAAAGCAAAGACCGCTCGCGAAAACTGAGCGGCCATGTGCGACACACTCGATTCTAAATCCCCATCCGACCTTTTATCAACTCTCACACGCCTTCTTCTCCCCCGTGTGAAAACACAACAACCCGCGCCGCCGCTCCACACGGCACCCGCCCGGCAACTCCGCCACGCGCCCGCCCCTTTCTCCCTCCAACAACTTCCCGACCGCTTCGAGATGCACGGACTCGATTCGACGCAAGTGCCCGCGCCGCGCCGCGATCCAAACGCGCAGGGCGTAACTTCGCACCCCCTCGCTCGCCCCACGCAACACTTCGACGCTCAACGCCGACGAATCATCGTTCCGCGACAGCGAATCCTGACACTGCGACAGCGAATCTTCCCTCGGCGGCGAATCTTGGATAGCATCTCTCTCATCCGCGACAGAGCCGCCTTCATTCACGATAGAGCCGCCCTCATTCACCATAGCCTCTCTCTCATCCGCGATAGCGTCTGCTTCATCCCTGACAGCTTTATCCCTGACAGCGTTTTTCTCATCTACACGCTGCCCCGCTTCCGCGCCTCCACGGCGTTTCGCGCCCGTCTCCGTGCGCGCGTCGCGGCGGGCTTCGCGCAACAACTCCATGCCCAGCGTTTCCAACGCGTCCGCGTCCCGTCGCAACAGTCCTGCCGTGCGCGCGAGCGTCTCGACCGCACGTGGGTTGAACGTCTCCAACAACGGCAACAGACGCCTGCGCACACGCACACGCGCGAACTGCTCATCCTCGTTCATCTCGTCGGCGCGCACGCTCACGCCGCGCGACTCGCAATACTCCAGAGTCTCCACGCGCCGCGCCCAGTCGAGCAGAGGTCGCACGAGCAGCAGTCCGTCGCCCGCTTCGTCGAAGCTGCGTCGCTCGCGCATCCCGCCGAGTCCACGCGCGCCGCTTCCGCGCAGCAAAGCCAGCAGCATCGTCTCCGCCTGATCGTCCAGCGTGTGCCCGACCGCGACCGCGCACGCCTCCCACCCGCGCGCCGCGCGTCCCAGAAACTCGTAACGCTCGCGTCGCGCCGCCTGCTCCAGATTATCCCGCGACTCACTTGCGCGCCGCGCCACCGCCGCACGTCCGACGACGCATTCATAACCCAACTCGCGCGCCAACTCCGCGACCCGCCGCGCGTCCGACGCGCCCGCCGCGCCGCGCAACTCGTGATCGAGATGCGCCACCTTTAACTTCACAGCCACGCGTCCCGCGCGCAACAGTTCGTCACATGCCAGCAGGAGCGCGGTCGAATCCGCCCCGCCCGATACCGCGACGACGACGCGCTCCTGCCTGACAGGCAGACCGAGCCGTCGCCACTCCTGCAACAAACGCCGGGCGAAGCGGCTTAAAGGTCGCTTCGTCCCGGCGTCTGCGTTCGCAGTTGGTTTGGCTTCCGGCTTCTTCATCGAGCAGGCGGCGCGCGCCTGTCAAGTGCGGCGCGCGCCTGCTCACAGCATAGAACTCTCAAGACGTTTCAGGGAAGCGTCATAGAACTCTCTTCGACGTTTTAGGGAACGTTCGGCTTCACGAGCGGCGATTCCTTGTCGTCAACATAGACGCTCAGCACGCTCTCGTTTCCGGGGAACACGAAGGTGTGATTCGTCACGAGCAGCGAGCCGTGCTTGTCGAAGGCGCCGTTGGCCGGGGAGTTGAACGGCGTGATCAGGCCGAAGGGCGGGGGGGCGGGCGGGTTTCCGATGCGCGCCACTTCTGCACCCGTCGGGCTGAGGACGGAGACGCCGGAGAAACCGGGCGACGCCAGCATCACGTAGAGTTTGCCCGAATTGCCGAAGGCGATGCCGTCCGGCCCTTCGCCGTTGTACTGGTGGAAGACTTGGAGGTCAGCCGCGGTGGGCGCGTCAACGAGGGGCAGCGTGTAGATTCTGCCGCCGGTGAATGACATGTCGGGATTCGCGCCTTCGGCGGTGACGACGAAGTAGATTTTCGTGCGGTCGGGATTGAGGCGAATGCCGTTTGGTCCAAAGGGCGTGGCGAGCGCGGCGTCCTGAAACCAGACTTGCGGTGCGCCGCCGCCAGCCGGGATGCGCCAGATGGTCGCTTGCAGCGAATCGGTCAGGTAAAGATTGCCCGCCGGGTCGAAGGCCAGATCGTTCGGGAGCGGCGGCAACTCGAAGGGGGGCAGGTTCGGCACGGGCGACGCGTAGACCGTCTGCACGCCGCTGCCGAGGTCGATACGGACAATGCCAAGTTGCGTGTTGACGACGTAGAGGCGACCGTCTCCGTCAAAAGCGACGCAGGAGTTGGCGTGTTCCTGGCTGAGGTCTTCGCCCTGAATCTGGATCGTCTCAAGTTTCTCGCCCGTGCGCGTGTCGTAGACGACGACGATGGAGGGCGGCTGTCCAGCCGTGCCGAAGCGTGCCGGACCGGAGACGTAAGCCTTATTGCCTTTCACGGCGATGCCTTCGGGCGAACCGGGCGGGACGGGGAACGGGGCGAGTGTCTGCACGTCGCCGAAGGGGCGTTTGTGCGGGTTATCGGCAGACGCCGACAGCGGCAGAATAACGAGTGCGAGTAGGCAGGACGCAAGTATCCTTTGTAACGATCTCTTTTTGGGCTGCATTATCTTCTCCTCTAAGTGAGTATTTTAAGGAATTTCGGATGCGTGACTCGCGCCGGGTAGGAACTGACGGGGCAATTTGCGGCAACGCATCGTAGTCAAATAAAACTTCGCTCGCGGGACTCCGTTTACCGTCCCAACTAGTAAAGCGGGATTTAGAACGAAAAGGTATCACCCCGCGCAACTTTATTTTCGTGCGCCCGCGAAAATATTTGCGTCGAGCAATTGCGTAAACTGAGAGCTCACGGCGTCAGCACGAGTTTCATCAAGGAACTCAAACAACACGGCTACGAACGTGTCCCCGTAGAACAACTCATTCGCCTGAAAGATCACGGCGTCTCGGCCAGCTACATCAAAAAAATGAAGAGCAGCGGCTACGGCGCGCTCTCGCTCGATCAACTCATCGACCTGGAGGATCGCGGCGTGAGCAGGTAAGGTCGAGTAAAAGGTCGAGTAAAAGATAGAAAGGCGAGGGGCGAAAGTGCAGACGGAATATCCGTCTG
>DASWNS010000538.1:0-5175 GCA_036399115.1 Pyrinomonadaceae bacterium
ATTTAGTATGAGTTCTCACCTCACGCGCTTCACGCCGGGCTACCCCGGCACCGCGACGTACAACGGCACGACTTACACAAACATCCTGTATCAAGGCAGCCAGCTTCACTTTACCGTCGATCCCGTCGTCATTCCTCTCGACGCCACCGGCGTGTTCACCCTGACCTCCACCTTCACCTTCGAAGGCAGTCTCATCGGCTTCCAGATGCCGAATCAGGCGTTTCTCTTCAGCATGACTCTGAGCGGGCAAGGGATCGCGGAACTCAGGTTCGCCCCCAGCTTTTTCGGCGGCAGGCTCGGCTACGGATTAGATAGTGTCACCTACACTTTCCAACCCGCCGCCGCCGTGCCCGAACCGGCGACGCTCATCCTTCTCGGCACCGGCCTCGCGGGCGCGTGCGCAAACGTGCGCCGGAGAAGGCGACGACATAAAGCCTCCACGCACAGCGCGGCCAGCGCAGACGCGTTATAACGCGTAGGCAACACGCCACAGTCTTCATTCCTAAATTATCAGATAGCTCGACGCCCGCATGGCACCTCTTTGCAAGCGTCTAAGATGTGCTTCGTCTTAAGGCGTCGTTGCGCGTCTGGGTCTTGATGCGGCGGGCGGTGCAGGAGGTCTGGCTGCCGACGCCGGGGCAGGTTCGATGCGCGCGATGAACATATCGCGGCGTCCGCCCTTCACGCCCCAATTTGACGTGAAGGCGATGAAGCGACCATCGCGCGAGATGTTGGCGCGCGGGCTGTCGTAGTAGCCGACCAGAATCGACTGGTGATGAAAGAGCCGCCGCACCTTGCCCGACCCGTCCGTCGCTACCTGCACCACCTCGCCCTGCATCACGCTGTTTTGATGCGGCGTGTAGAAGCTGACCAAGACCCACTCCTCGTTATCCGCCAGCATCGAGAGATGAAAACCGCCGTAGTTCTTCTCTGAGGAGAGGTCTAGGATTTTTTTGAAGGTGCGGGGCGTCGAGAGTTTGCGCCCGGAGATGCCGACGAGATAGTTGCCGTTGCCGACGACAGCGCCCGTGCCCACGTCGTAATGCGAAGGCGCGTGATCCGGCGCGTCGT
The DNA here is from genome assembly GCA_036399115.1 of Pyrinomonadaceae bacterium. Lineage (GTDB taxonomy): Bacteria > Acidobacteriota > Blastocatellia > Pyrinomonadales > Pyrinomonadaceae > JAIVJZ01. The sequence goes on from DASWNS010000538.1 coordinate 1,072, forward strand.
CCGTCAAGTCCGTCACGATTCCCGTGTCCGTGTCAACGACGCGCCCCTCAATCTTACCGACCCCCTGGTTGTTCGTGTTGACGTAAAGATAACGCCCGGACTTGTCGATCCGCACCTCGTTGATCGCCTCGGAGTGCTGAAAGCGAATCGTGTTTGTCGAAGCGCGATAGACCGCGTAGCCGAGCGGCTTGTAGTCGGGGCCTGCGCCGCGCTTCGTGAACGAGAAGGTGTCGTTGTCGGCGGCCATGCCCATTTGCTGAATGTTCTGCCCGCGCGGCAGCACGCGCGCGACATCGCCGACGAGCGTGAAAGTCTGCTTTGAGACTTTGTACCTGTAAATCTTCGTTCCGAGGTCTTGATGGACGTAGAGCGCGTCGGGGTCTGCGGAAGACCAGCAGGCATCATCGAGGCGGGGGGGGATGTTGCCGGGCGGCAAATAGGGGACGGGCGGGAGGCGCGTGCCGAGCGTGAAGCTCACGGGGTCGAAGTTGTAGATGCTCGCGCCGTGCTGCACGGACGGGTCCATGACGATCAGCTTCGTGTTGTCCGCGTTGAAAGTCGCCCAGTAGCTATAGCTCGTGCCGCCGTCCTTCGGCGCGGTCGCCTCGTCGGTCACGCGCATGATCTCCGTGCCGAAGACCGGATCGCGAAATTTGACTCCGGCGGCGGGAAGTTTCGGCACTTCGCGCGGCAAGTGGGGCGCGCGGTCGGTCTTGATTGACGCGACGCCCGTGGAGCGTACCTGCGGCGGCGGTGCAGCCGCGCGCCCGCCGAGCGCATGCACGAGCAGCACGCAGAGCGCGAACAGAACGCACTGCGACAACAAAGCGTCTGCCGCCGTCGCAGTCTGCCGTTTGCTCTTATGTGTTCGCATTTGCCTTGCTCCGCCCGCCGTCAATTGTAGCGCAGCCAGTAATAGACGAGCTTGGGATACTCCGGCACGACGCTTCGCCACCCGCGCGCGGACAGCCACCAACTTGAGGCCGGAGGCGTCTGCACGCCGTCTTCGCCGCTGCTGCTGCCGGGCATCACGGGTGCTAAGGCTACACGCACGCCGCTCTCGCCGAGCACACGCCGCATCGTCCAACGCGCACGCCGCGAATGATAGGCGGAAGTGACGAAGACGAGTGCTTTGACTCCACGCGCCGACGCATAGGCACGCACCCGCACGGCCTCATCATAAGTGCTCGCCACAGGCTCCGGCAACGCTTCTATTTTATCGGAGGGAACGCCAGCGCGCCGGAGTTCGTCAGCCGCGCGTTCGACGAAATACGGGTTGCGCTGCTGCTCGCTGTTCCAACCGCCCCGCAGGTCGTCGTTGGTCAAGATGATCTTCGGCGCGACGCCCCTGCGAAAAAGCTCCGCCGCGTGTCGCGTGCGTTCCGTATACTCGCTCGCGCCGCTCAGGACGACGATGGCCTCCGCGCCTTGCGGCAACTCGTCCGCGACGATGAGCGCACGCGCCGCAGCCCACGCGACGAGAGGCCACACAAGGACGAGCGCGAGTGCGACGCGCACGAACCGGCGCGCGCCACTCTTCTTCCTCGCAGGGCGCGCGCGCAGAGTGTCAGCCGCGATCTGGTTCATGCTCTTTGGGCGGGCGGCGGGCGTTCGCCGCACGCGCTGCTACCAGCAGATGCCCTGATACGAGTCGTCGCTCGTGCGGCCTTCGAACAGGCGGACGAGATCGATCACGGTCTGCCCGTCGCTAAGGCTCGTTTCGATCTCACGAAACTCCGCCGCCTTGTTGCCGATAATCAACACTTCCGAGGCTGCCAGAACTTCCCCGATGCTATCGCGCATGAGTTGCGAAATGTGCGGTATCTCGCGCTCGATGTACTCCTTGTTTGCGCCGAACAGGCGTGCGAGCGAAACGTCGCGGTCGTAGATGGCGAGTTGCATTCCCTTCCCGATGAGCGACTCGATCAAGGTGACCATCGGCGATTCGCGCAGGTCGTCCGTCCCGGCTTTGAAGGAGAAGCCGAGCACGCCGATGCGCTTGCGGCCTGTCGCCAGCACCATCTCCAGCGCGTGCTCGATCTGTCGCCGGTTGCTCGCCAGGACGGACGACAACACAGGCACGTCCACGTCCAGCTCTTTCGCCTTGTAAGTGATCGCGCGCAAATCTTTCGGCAGGCACGAACCGCCGAAGGCGAAGCCGGGTTTCAGGTAGTAGGGCGACAAGTTCAACTTCGTGTCCTGGCAGAACACGTTCATCACTTCGTGGCTGTCGATGTTCAGTTCCTTGCAGATGTTCCCGACCTCGTTGGCGAAGCTGACCTTGAGCGCGTGAAAACAGTTGCAGGTGTATTTGACCATCTCGGCGGCGCGGACGCCGATGGTATAGAGCGGCGCGTCAATCTTCGCGTAGAGTTGACCGACCGTGGCCGCCACTTCCGCTTCGTCCGCGCCGATGAGCGTGAAGGGCGGCGCGTAAAAATCTTTGAGCGAAGTGCCCTCGCGCAAGAATTCCGGGTTGATGCAGACGCCGAAATCGCTGCCCGATTTTTTACCCGAAAACTCTTCGAGCGTCGGCACGACGACCGTTTCAATCGTGCCCGGCAGCATCGTCGAACGGATGACGACGGTGTGCCGCGCCGTCTTGGTCTTCAACTCCTGCCCGATCTCTTCGCACACGCGGCGCACGTACTTGAGATCGAGGCTGCCGTTCGCGTTGCTCGGCGTGCCGACGCAGACGAGCGACACTTCCGAGTTGCGTATCGCATCACTCGTATCGGTCGTCGCGCGCAGACGCCCGGCGGCGACCATCTCGCCGATCAATTCGCCGACGCCCGCTTCGACAATCGGGCTGCGCCCGCCGTTGATGATCTCGACTTTGGTGGAGTTCACGTCAACGCCCACCACTTCGTGCCCCTCGCGCGCAAAGCACGCCGCCGACACGCAACCCACATAGCCCAGTCCGAACACGCTCAATCTCATATTTATTCCCGCCGCCTTCTTTTCGTCGCTCACGAATATGACGCTTGCGAATGTTGATGCCTGCAAATGTTGACGCGCGCAACAGTTCTACGGCGTCACGCTTATCTACCTTATCCGTTCCCGCGCCGCGCTGTCATCTGCCGCCGTCTCCGGCGCGGCGACGCGGCTCAAAAGTTGTTCGTTCTTCGGCGTGCGCGCGACGAGCACGAAGCCGTCTTCGCCGCCCACCGCCCGCCCCGTTTCGAGTTGCGTGAAGAACGCGTAAACGTCAGCCCAGCGCACGCGCGGGTCTGCGCCTTCCACCCAGTCCCACTCGCGTCGCGGACGCTCCGCCCACACGCGGCGCGAGACGAACACTTCGCCGCCCGCGCGCCACGCATCGAGCGTGCGTCGCGCCACGTCCGCCTGCCACGCCGCCGCCTGCGGCATGCCGAGTTGGAGGAAGGAATAGACGCGCAGGTCGTTGTGATGATTGACCGGGTTGAAGGGATAATCGCGCACGAAGTTTTCGAGTTCATCCTTCCCGACGAAGACGATACCCTGCGGGCTGACGAGCGGCTGCAACTCGCGCACGCGCTCCGTGATCGCGCTCTCGTGGCGTGCGAGCGCGCCCTTTCGCATCGCCCCGAAGTTCGTCCAGACCATCACCGCGATAAAGACGAGCGCCAAGGCTTTGGCAAAGCGAAACGCGCGCCGTTCGGCGAGCGCGTAAGCGAGCGCGGGAAAGAGGAACGGAAACCAGGGCACATAACGCTCCATCACCGTGCCCTGCCAGATGAACGCGAAGGCGAAGACCGGAACCCCGCTCAAGGCCAGCCAAGCGAGCAGACGCCGCCCGAAGGGCGTGCGCAGGAGGTTAACGAGAATCGCCGCGATGAAGAGATAGAAGAGCGCGATTTTCCACAGACTGAGGCGGAAGAGGTCTGTGAGCGAGACGGGGCTGTAAGGGTCTGCGAGCAGGTAGCGTTTGAAGTCAACGTTATCGTTGCCCATGTTGATGAAGGAGCGCGCGAAACCGAACGCGACCTGCGGTATTCCCCGGTTGCCCCCGATCTGGTGCGAGGCCGACACGATCCAGCCCTTGAAATCGCCCACCGTGTAAATGCCGATGCTCAAGGCGACCCCGATGAAGAGCGCGGCGGTGAACAGCCCGAACGCGAGCGA
>DASWNS010000539.1:0-2857 GCA_036399115.1 Pyrinomonadaceae bacterium
AAAAATATTTTGGCCTCAATTAGTAGTGCTTAAGAGTCATCTGCTGCTTCAATATCTTGTATAGCCTGAAAGTTTTCGCAACACAACCCAGCCGACTACATCTCCGGCGGAGGCTATACCTCCTGGTGGATCAAGCGACAATAGAAGTGTTTGAAGTCATGATTCGGCGCGGCCACGCACGGCTCAGTGCCGTTTGATAACGTGACCGCGCCGGTCATATTGTTGCTACTTTTCCTGCCCGCGTTCGCAGCCCTCTCGACAGATCATCCAACGGCTAAAGAAGATTATGGAAGGCGGCAATCGCCGGGAGTGTTCTGCGTGTTCTCGCCCGCGTCGCAGACGCCGTTACCCGCTGTCGGCGCGCAATCGCCCGGCGCGTTGACACTGTTCTCGCCACGACTCACTTCGCACACGCCGTCGCCGGGGTAGGGTTCGGGCAAAGGCGGCGAGTTCGGCCAGAGCGAGGGTTGCCCTCGGTCGCCGAGTTCGAAGGGGAACCACACGGTTAAGACCCATTGCGTGCGGTCGAACGTCCTTATCCATTCCGGTTGCGTGTCAAAGACGGTGCCGAGTGGCGTGCCGAACTCTAGCGCTGCGAGGCTTGCAAAATCGAACGTGGAGGGATTTTGCGGGACGACCCGGTCGGCGAAGTAGACGAGTTGTGCGAGTTGTTCCTGCTCGTTGTAGAGCAGCCAGACGCCGGTTAGCCCGCGTTGTTCCGCCTCCTGCAAAATCAAAGGCCAACTCTGTTTCAACAAGTGCATCTGACTTTCGTGCGGCACGCTCCAACGTTCCGTCCGCATGATGATCTGCTGTTGGATATCTTTGATATTGTGCGCGCCGACGACGCCCCACGAACGACAATCGGGGTTGAGAAAGTAGGGGCGTGCAAAGAAGTGCGTGCCGTCGAGGACGAAATCATTTTCAACCCATGATCTATATTTCGCCGCGTCCTGCTCGGTGTCGAACAGATAGCGTCCGCCCGTCAGAAGATTGCCGTTGGAAAAATCGATTCGCATCGGAATCTGCTTTCGCTGCATGCCGGGGCGTTCGGCCATGTACATCCGGTCGCGCTCGATCACCGGAGCCACCTGGCTGAAAGGAAAGTCGCCGGGCAGGGCGAAATCGCAGGTGAACGCGCCTTTCGCTTTAATGTTGCCATCCTGTTTTCGTTGCACGTCGGTCGTCGGGTTCTGCGTTGTATCCTGCGTCGCGGCACGGGCGACGGGCGCGGCGAACCAACTCGACTGCAACAGCAGCAGTGCGACGGCAAGGCGTGCGCCCATGCCGCACTTCCAAATGAATTCGGAACGGATTCTCTTTTTCATATCAACTCCTTCTATGGTTGAACGTAATTCGGTTTTTAAATTTCCGACCTGTTTTGCTCCTGCCAGCGGTTGGGCTTACAATGTGCGGGAACATCGAACACGCTCTTTGTGCAGCCCCTCGCTTCGGGGCGGACAATAAGCTGTAGCAACCTCGGAAGTCCTTACAGCACGCCGAAAAATTCCCGAAAAAGTTCCGAAAGAAGCGCATGGACACTGAACTCAACAGCCATTTCTACGAATTCGGTCCCTTCCGTCTCGACACCGTCGAACGACTGCTGTTACGCCGTAACACTCCGGTCACGCTGACGCCGAAAGTCTTCGATATTCTTCTCATGCTCGTGCGAAATAGCGGGCGGGCGTTGGAGAAGGAGGTTTTCATGCGGGAGATTTGGCCGGACAGCTTTGTCGAAGAAGGGAATCTAAATCGCAACATCTCCACACTCAGGAAGGCTCTCGGCGACGGTCAGGCCGGACAGAGATTCATCGAGACTATTCCGAAACGCGGCTATCGTTTCGTCGCCAGCGTGAGAGAAACCGGCGCGCCGACGACAGACGCGCGCTCGATTGCCGTACTGCCTTTCAAGGCGTTGCTCGAACAGGAGGGCGACGAGCGATACCTCGGTTTAGGCATGGCCGATGCGCTCATTATCAAACTGAGTAATGTCGGCAAGATTAACGTCCGCCCGACGAGCGCGGTGCTCAAGTATACGGCGGCACATCAGGACATCCGTGTGATTGGTCGGGAATTGAAAGTGGAGACGCTGGTTGATGGTCGTGTGCAGAAGATCGGTAATCGTGTACGTGTGACGGTGCAGGTCGTCAACACCGTCGATGGCGCGACGATCTGGGCGGAAAAGTTCGACGAAAAGTTTACAGACATTTTCACCGTGCAGGACTCCATCTCCGAGCAGGTGGCGAGCGCCTTGACGCTGAAATTAAGCGGCGACGAGCGAAAGTCTCTCAGTAAGCATTACACGGAGAGCAGCGACGCTTACCAGTCATATCTCAAGGGGCGTTATTACTGGAACAAGATGACCCCTGAGGGCTTGCGTCGAAGCCTCGACTGTTTTGCCGATGCTATCGAGCAAGACCCGCACTACGCGCTGGCTTACGCGGGCATGGCCGCCTCATATGTGCACATGGAAATCTATGGCTTCATGCTTCCGCGCGAGGCCATGCCGAAGGCCAGGTCGGCAGCGTTGAAGGCTATCGAGTTGGACGAGACGGTGGCCGAAGCGCATGCTTCGCTGGCGCTCGTGAGAATGTTTTATGAACGCGATTGGCCGGAAGCTGAAAGGGAGTTCGAGCAGGCTCTCGAACTCAATCCGAGCTACGCCGCGGCGCATGATTGGTTCGCCATCTACCTGATGGCGACGGGGCGGACTGACGAGGCGTTGACCTCGATTAGAAAAGCTCAAGCACTCGACCCGCTCTCGCTAATCATCAACACGGATGTCGCCTGCGCGCTCTACTACACCCGCCAGTTCGATGCTTCGATCAGACAATGCCGATGGGTGCTCGAAACCGAA